>JASHYW010000195.1 GCA_030042885.1 Streptosporangiaceae bacterium
AACGACGCCGCGCTGCACGGCATCCCTGACCGCTACCGGCTTGTCGAGGGCGACCTGCTCAGCGTGGACTGCGGCGCGGTGCTGGACGGGTGGGCCGCCGACGCCGCGATCTCCTTCACCATCGGGCCGCCGCGGCCGGCCGACGCGCGGCTGATCGCGACCACCGAAGCGGCCCTGCGGGCCGGGATCGCCGCGGCGGCCCCCGGCGCCCGGATCGGGGACATCTCGGCGGTGATCGGTGCCGCCGGGCGCGCGGGCGGCTACGGCATCTGCACCGATTTCGGCGGCCACGGCGTGGGCCGGGCCATGCACGAGGATCCGCACATCCCCAACTCCGGGCCGCCCGGGCGCGGCCGCCGGCTCGCCCCCGGGCTGGTCATCGCGATCGAGCCCTGGTTCCTGGCCGGCGGCCAGGACAGCTATCACCTCGACGAGGACGGCTGGACCATCCGCAGCGCCGATGGCAGCCGCGCGGCGCACGCCGAGCACACCGTCGCCGTCACCGCCGGTGGCCCGCGGATCCTGACCGTCCCCTGACCCCGTCCCCTTCACCGGCTTGGCGCCCTATTTCTGCCGAACGGTCCGTGGTGCCCGCGCCAGGAAGGGCCGGGCGCTTCACGCCCCCGGGTGCCCCAGCGCGGCCAGCACCAGCGGTGCGATCTGGTCCTGGCGGGTGATCACCGGCGAGCCGCCCGGGTCGATGCCCGGCCCGGCGGCGGCCGCCCACGCGGTCGCCACCTCCGGCTCGCGGCCGCCGTGCCCGCCCTGGTCCAGATGACCGTGGTCGGTGACCACCACGACCGTCCAGCCCTCCTGCTGATTGGACGGGCGGGACCTGACCGCATCGAGCAATCGCCCCACCCGCCGGTCGGCGGCCCGGGCCGCGTCCCGGTAGGCGGCCCCCGCGCCGGTGAGGTGGCCCGCGATATCCACGGCGCCCAGGTAGACGAAGGACAGCCGGGGTCCGTCCTCGGCCAGGATCCCCGCGGCGAGATCGGTGGTGGCCTCGTCCGCGGCGTCCCAGCCCGCCAGGCTTGTTTCGGTCACGGCCACGAACTCTCGCCGGGTTGCTTCGGCGAACAGGGGGCCGCCGTCCTCGGGCAGCGCCAGCGGCGGCCATGCGCTGACCGCGAGCAGGGTGGACAGCCCGGCGCGGGTGGCCACGGTCACGAAGTCGGGGTGGTCGGCCAGCCGGTGACCGGTCAGGTTATTGCTCGTGATGCCGTGCGCGGCCACGCCGGCTCCGGTGGCGATCGTCGCCCAGCAGGGGCCGGACCAGGTCGGCGTGGCCTCGTCGATGCTGACCGGAGCCAGGAAGCCGGTCTGGCCGAAGGACCAGATCGACGGCGTGGTGTCCTGGCTCAGCAGGTCGAACCGGACGCCGTCGACCCCGATGACCAGCGCGTGGCGTAGGGTCGGGCCAGAAGGGAGCACGGATGTCATCCTCGCCGGAGTCGCAGCATCTTGACAATCACCACCGGGACACGCTGCGCCAGATCTTCGCCCACCCGGTCAGCCACAACATCGAGTGGCACGCGGTGACCTCGCTGCTGGCGGCGGTCGGTACGGTCGAGGTCCGTCATGACGGCAAGGTCGACGTCAGGGTTGGATCGGAGCGCGCCTTCCTCGAGCCTCCGGCCGGCAAGGACGTCGATGCCCAGATGGTGCTCGACCTGCGCCGGATGCTGAGCCAGGCGGGCTACGGCCCGGGAGGGCCGCCATGAAGCAAGTGGTCGTCATCCGGCATCACGACGTGGACTCGGCCGGCTTCATCGGCGCCGCGTTCGAGGCGCGCGGCGCCGAGCTGGCCGTCCACCTGTTCCCCGACGACGGCCCGCTGCCCGCGCTCGCCCCGGATCAGGTCGATCACGTGGTCGTGCTCGGCGCCGTCAGCTCGGTCAATGATCCCGACGCCTGGATCGCCGAGGAACTGGCCTGGCTGGGCCGGGCGGTCCAGGCAGGCCTGCCCGTGCTGGGCATCTGCTTCGGCGCCCAGGCCCTGTGCGCCGCGGCCGGCGGCCGGGTCCAGGCCATGGAGAGCAAGGAGATCGGCTGGAAGATGGTCGACCCGGTCGACCACGAGCTGATACCCCCCGGCCCCTGGCTGGAGTTCCACGGCGACCGCTGCCTGCCTCCCGCGGCGGCGTCGGTGCTGGCCCGCAACGAGGCTGGCGTGCAGGCGTTCAGCCTCGGCAGGCATCTCGCGGTCCAGTTCCACCCCGAGGTCGACGGCCCGCAGCTCAAGCTGTGGCTGGACGCGGGCGGAGACCGGGAGGCCGAACAGCTCGGGCTTGACCCCGGTCAGTTCCTCGCCGACACCGTCCGCGAGGAGCCGGACGCCAGGGAACGCGCCGACCGCCTGGTCGCCGCGGCCCTGCGCATCGCCTGCCGGATGTGAGTCACCGAGCGGATCCGCGCGTGCGCGACCGCCGACCGGACGAACTGCACGTGGCACGCGCCCGCCAGCCGCTCGTCGCTGATGTCGGCCGTGTAGACGCCGCGGTGGTGAGAAGGCGCGGATCCTCTGTCCGGATGACCCTGGTGCCCAGAATGCTCACCCTGCCGATACTGCCCGGCCGGGCGGCGGGCGGCCAAAGGCAGGGCCGGTGCGGGCGGCGAACCCGGCGGCGGAAGATCGGGTACCCTTGCTGAGTTAGCGATGGCGGAGTAGCTCAGTCAGGCAGAGCAAGCGGCTCATAATCGCTGTGTCGCCGGTTCAAGTCCGGCCTCCGCTACAGTTTGAAAGACACTGCTGCCCGCCCCGTGAAGATGAGAAAGGCACTCCACCGTGGCTGCCACCGATGTCCGGCCGAAGATCACGCTGGCTTGCCAGGAGTGCAAGCGCCGGAACTACATCACCAGGAAGAACCGGCGCAACGACCCGGACAGGCTCGAGCTGAACAAGTACTGCCCGTGGTGCCGCTGCCACCGGCCGCACCGCGAGACCAGGTAGCGACTTCGTGGCGATCAACACCGGCTACATCGGCCGGACCTTCGAGCCATCCGAGCCCTACGAGGTCAGCCGGGTCAAGATCGCCGAGTTCGCCGACGCGATCGGCGAGCCCAGCCCGCTGTGCCGGGACCGCGCCGCCGCCCAGGCGGCCGGCTATCCGGATGTGATCGCGCCACCCACCTTCGCCATCGTGGTCAGCGTGGCAGGCAGCGCGAAGGTGACCTTCGACCCCGGCCTCGGCGTGAACTACGCCATGGTCGTGCACGGCGAGCAGAGCTTCACCCACCACCGCCCGCTGCACGCGGGCGACCTAGTGGTCTGCCAGTCCACGATTGAGGACATCAGGCAGATCGGCAGCATGACCACGCTGACCACCGTCACCGAGATCCGGACCACCGGCGGCGAGCACGTGTGCACGGCCCGGTCCACGCTCGTCGAGCGCGGCGCGCAGGGGGAACGATGACCAGCCCCAGGTACGACGAGGTCCAGGCCGGGACCGAACTCCCGCCGCGGCAGTACCAGGTGACCCGGCGCGACCTGGTGCGGTACGCGGGGGCCTCCGGCGACTTCAACGTGATCCACTGGAACGAGCGCGTCGCCAGGTCGGTGGGCCTGCCGAACGTGATCGCGCACGGCATGTTCACCATGGCCCTGGCGGGCCGGTTCCTCACCGAGTGGGCCGGCGATCCGGGCGCCATCACCGAATTCGGCGTGCGGTTCTCCGCGCCGGTCGTGGTGCCCGACGACGACAAGGGCGCCACCGTGGAGGTCGCGGGCACCGTCACCGAACGGCTCGACGGCCACCAGGTGGCGGTCGAGGTCACCGCCAGGTCGGACGGGACCAAGGTGCTGACCCGCGTCCGCGCCGTCGTGCGCCTGCAGTGAGACTGGCCGACTGCACCACCATCGGCCTGGGCGGCCCGGCCCGCGACTTCGTGTCCGCCGGCACCGAATCCGATCTCGTCGCGGCCGTCGAGGCCGCGGACGCGAGCGGTGAGCCGGTGCTGGTCCTCGGCGGCGGCAGCAACCTGGTCGTGGCCGACGCGGGGTTCGACGGCACCGTGATCCAGGTGGCGACCCGGGGCCTGAGCCACGGCGGCGAACCGGGGCTGGTGACGATCGCGGCCGGCGAGGGCTGGGACGAGGTGGTGGCCTGGACCATCGCCGAGGGCCTGGCCGGCCTGGAGTGCCTGTCCGGCATCCCCGGCCTGGCCGGCGCCACCCCGATCCAGAACGTGGGCGCCTACGGGCAGGAAGTCAGTCAGACCATCACCCAGGTCCGGGCCTACGACAGGACCTCGGGGAAGATCGTGACCATCCCGAACGCCCGGTGCGGGTTCGGCTACCGGACCAGCCGGTTCCGGAGACCGGCCGGCCGGTTCGTGGTCCTGAGCGTGACGTTCCGGCTCGCCGGGCAGCCCACCTCGGCGCCGGTCCGGTACGCCGAGCT
>JASHYW010000196.1 GCA_030042885.1 Streptosporangiaceae bacterium
CGCCACCACCCTGCCATCACGCAGGGTCTCCTCCCAAGCCAGGGCGCCAACCTCCACCAGGTAAGTCGACCGCGCAGCTGTTGCCCGCCCCAGGGCCAGAGTGCCTCCGGAGTCAGACCAAAGGTCCCTGGCGCAGCCGAGGCCATGATGCGGGCGGACGGCCGCGATGATGCGGCCGGCGGCGCATCATCGCGGCCGCAAGGCGACTATCGGCGTGGCGGGAGTTCGTAGGTCCGGCCCGGCAGCCCCCATTCGCCGAACGGCGCGGACTGCCCGGCGTCCATCGCGCGAAGCGCAGGCCGGCCGATGTGGGCGAAAACGAGCCTGCGAACCTGGTGTTCCCTGGCCTGGACGGCGACTTCCAGGGCGGGCATGTGCCCGCCGGTGCCGCGGGCGAAGCGGATCGGCCGGTCCCAGCCGGCCGCCTCGCCGAACATCAGGTCCACTCCCGCCGCCCAGGCGGGGAAAACCCAGAACTCGGGTGCCCAGGCAGCCGAAGCGGCAGGCATGCGCAGCAGATACCCCCATGTGGGATGGCTGGTGTGGGTAACCCGGTGCGGCTCGATAACCAGGTCAGCTAGGGCGGTGGCAGCCACGCGCGGTCGCAGTCCGCGGGCCTCGGCCAGCGCCCGCAGCTCGCGGCGCAACTCGCTCTGGTCGTCGCTGACCAGCCAGGCCGCGAGCCGGCCGGATGGCTCGGCACCCGGTCCGCCGTCGATCATGACCTGCTGGCGGCGGTACCTGACCAGCAGCCCGGCCGGCGGGTAGCGGGGCGAGTTCATCGCGCCCACGCCGAGCAGCGTCAGCCGCAGCCGGGGCGTCACCGATGCCATACTCGGGCCCTTCCGGGTCCGGTCAGTGGCGAAGGTCCTGACCGGCGACACTGCCCGGGCGCGGGGACCGCCCGGCCGGGACAAGCGCCTCGGTGAACTCCTGCAGCCAGGCCGACTGCTCGGCGTCGAGCCGCGGCAGGCTGCGCAGCAGCTCCGCAGTCTCCGCTTCAAGGAGCCGTATCGCGGCCAACGTTCGTTCGGCGTGCCCGTATGACACGATCTACCTCCGCAGCGTCGCTAGGCTGACTGGCGCCCCGCATCCAGGTTCCGCAGGCTCAGCGCACGGTGCCTAGTGGCTTTGGTCCTTCGTGCCCGGCCACGGACCGTCATGAGGGAACGGGCGCGGCGGGAATAGCTGACCAGGGCGTGCGTTGAGCGTAGAGAGATGTTTTGCTCTCGACGAGAACGATCCTGTGTATCCCGCCGCCCACTCGACCTCGGTATCAGCTCATGAAAGGTTTCCCGGTCCGTCCCGTCCCCGGCGAGGGAGTCAGCGAGGCAGCCAAGGCGGTCGCCAGGCGCCAGGCCGAGCAGCTCACGCTGGTGCGCCGCCGGGCCCAGCCGACCGCGGTGTACATCACCCGGATGACCATCACGGCGGTGGCCGCCTACCTGCTCGCGCTGCAGCTGCCCGGCGCGTCGTCTCGCTCGATGATCGCCCCGCTGACCGCGCTGCTCGTGGTGCAGGCGACGCTGTTCCACACCATCCGCAGCGCCATCCAGCGGGTGATCGGGGTCACCGCCGGCGTGCTGGCCGCGGTCGCGGTCTCCGCGTACGTCCCGTTCAGCTGGTGGGTGCTCGGCCTGCTCATCGCGGGCACGCTGGCGCTCGGCCTGGTGCTCCGGCTCCGCGAGGACACCCTGGAGGTGCCGATCAGCGCGATGCTGATCTTCGCGGTCGACTCGCACGCGTACGCCGTCAGCCGCATCACAGAAACGCTCGTCGGGACCGCGGCCGGGCTGGCCGCCGGCCTGATCTTCGCCCCGCTGAAGGTACAGCCCGCCAGGGACGCGATCGGCGACCTGACCCGCCAGATGGCCGACCTCCTCGGCGAGATGGCGGCGGGCCTGGCTGAGGCGCCCGACCCGCGGCGCGCGGCCGAGTGGCTGGACCGCACCCGGGCGCTGCGCGGCGAGATCGAGCGGCTGGACGACGCGCTCGGCCAGGCCGAGGAGAGCGTGCGGCTGAACCCGCGGCGGCTCCGCGTCCCCGACCCGGCCGCGGGCCTGCGCGACGGCGTGGACACGCTGGAGCGGGCCGCCACCGACCTGCGCGTGCTGGCCCGATCGGTGGCCGACAGCGCGCGGCTGGACAGCGAAGACAGCCCGGTCAAGGACCCGGAGACCCGGGCCAGGCTCGCCGCCGTCATCGCCGAGCTGGCCGGCGCGGTGCGCGCCTACGGCCAGCTCATCGAGGCCGACCCCGAGCCCGCCAGCGTCCCGGCGGGGCTGGATACAGGGGCCGAGCCGCTCGCGGCGGAGCTTGAGGATCATCTGGAGGAGGCCCAGCGCCAGCAGGACCGGCTGGCCGACCTGCTGCGCACCGACCCGGCCGAACGCCCGGACGGATGGCCGTTGCGCGGCGAGATCCTCGCCCACGTCGACCGGTTGCGCAGCGAGCTTCAGCCCAGGCCGCTGGCGCAGGACCAGGCGAGAAGGCCGTTGCGGATGCCGCGCGTCCGGCCCCGGCAGCACCGCGCCCGGCGCAGGAGCCCGCGGTCACGTGCAAAGCAGAGCGCCTGAACGGCGCGGGCCGCGCGGGCGGCGATTCGTCACGGCCGGGGCGGGGGGCCCTGCTCCACCCGGCGCACCATGGGCTCGGCGCGCTCAAGGTCGTCCCAGATGCACTCCGCCCACCAGGTCGCGCCCGCCTGCTCGAGCGGCCCCACCAGGTCCGCCGCGGCGGCGGGCTCTGCCGGGCTCGTGCCGGACATGACCAGGTCAAAGGGCTCTTTGTGGATGCCTGCTGCGGCCCTTTGCCCGCGGAGGAAGAAGGCAATCTCGCCGACCGTGACGGCGTCCGGCTGCCGCGGCTTGCGCTCCTGGCCCGCGAGGAGGATGGGCGCGGCGCCGTCCCAGCGGGCCGCGCGGCGCATCGGCGGCCTGGCGGGCCACTCACCGCCGACCCAGACCGGCACCCGCGGCCGCTGCACGGGCGTGGGCAGGAACGCCACGTCCTCGACCACCACGTGCTGGCCGCGGAAGGTCACCGGCTCGCCCGACCACAGCAGGTTCAGCGCTTCCAGGCTCTCGTCCAGGCGCGCGGCCAGGTCCTTCGGGTCGGTGGGCTCGCCGAAGCTACCGAACTCGTCGGGTATCGGAGCGCCGAGGCCGACGCCCAGGATCATCCGGCCGCCGGTGAGCCGGTCCAGGGTGGTCACCTCCCGGGCCAGCTTGGACACCCGCCGCCGCGCCAGCGGGGTGATCATCGTGCCGAGCCGGATCCGTTCGGTGGACAAGGCGGCGGCGGTCAGCAGCACCCACGGGTCCGCGATCGTCCGCCGCAGTTCCTTGCGGTGCGTGATGTGATCCCAGACGAACAGCCCGTCCCAGCCGGCGCCCTCGGCGCGCCGCGCCAGGTCGGCGACCACGCGCGGGTTGGCGAAGTCACCGAAGTTCGGCACATCGACAGCGAAGCGCATGACCTCATGCTCGCACGGCGCCGCGGGCCTCGGGCCCGCCGTGGCGCACGGCAGCCGGCCGTCCCGTATGACGTGGCACACTACCCGGGTGACCGCACTGAGATTGCCCGGTCTGCCGTTCCCGCTCGAGCCCGCCGGGAGCCCGCCGCCTGGCTGCCGGGTGCTGCACGGAGCGCTGATCCGCACGAGCACAGGCAGACCATCAGCTATCCGCGCGGGCGATGAGCCGACGCCGGTCTAGCTCGGCGTCGATGGCGCTCAGGTAGGCCAGAATCGCCGCGCGGGCTGGTGAGTCCGGCCTGGCCAGCGACAGGCCGGCTGCCAGCTCGCCGCTTGTGCGCTGAAGCTCTCCAGTCGTCAGCCCACGGACGTCAGGCCAGCCGTCAGGGTCAGGCATCGGCCAGCCTGGCGCGGTCTTCCTCGGCTATCACGGCGTCCAGCCTAGCTTGCAGGTGACCTATCGACGTTCCAGCAGCCGCATCTGCGCCTCGTTGTGGCGGTCGCCGGCGGCCACGGGGAGGTTGTCAAGCCTGGGCGATCTGGGCCGGCGGTGAGCATGATGTTGTCAGCGGCGATGTTCTCCTCGACGCGGCGGAGGCAGTAGTCCCGGCGCTCAACGGCCAGCTCTGCGCGGATTGACGCTCGGCTCAGGACGGGCGCCTCCTTACCCGTCAGGCGCCCGTGCCGCCATGCCGCCGCACCGGGGCCGGCGGCGGTGGCCGGCGTGGGTCACGCCGCTGGCGGCAGCCGTCGCGGTCCTGATCATCGTGGCCGGGACGCTGACCGCCTACCGCGCTCTCCGGCGCGGCGGAGCGGCAGCCGACGACAGGAACGTCCTCCTCACGCCCCCCGTCGTACTACGCGGTCACGGTCAGCGGGGATGTCGTCAGCTACACCTCGGGCGGTACCCAGTACTCCAGCAGCGTGCTGGGCCGGTCCATCCAGATCCGCGCGACCGCCACCGGGAAGCTCGTGGCCGCGGTCAGCCCGCCAGGGCCGTACAACGACTTCGTCCTGCTGACCGGTACTCCGGAGGGCCGCACCTTTGTTTTCGGCGCGGAGCGGTACTGGGGGTTCCGCGGCGCCACGTCTCCCCTCACCGGCGCACTCGACCCGACGGCACCGCTCAGGTTCGTCCTGCTGCGCCCCACCGCTGACGGCCTCGCACGCTGGTCCGCGCTGTCTGTTCCGTTCGCGATCTTGCCCGGGCAACGGCCGAGCATCGCGCTCTCGCCGGACGGCACCATGCTGGCCGTGGCCTACGGCGGCGGCGGACAGGCCGCGATCCTGCGGGTGGTCACGCTGGCCACCGGCCAGGAGGACGCCACGGCGGTTCCGCCCCATATGACCTGGTAGGCAACCCGAACGCGCTGGCTGCCACCGCCCGGGCGGTCAGCGCTTCGGGACACCAGCTTCTGGCAGATGCTGGCATCCTGGTGGCGTGAGCGTGGTTCGCGTGGCGACGTGTCAGTTCCCGGTGAGCGACCGGATCGAGGCGAACCTCGGGTACATCAAGCGGCACGTGCGCGCCGCGAGACGGCGGGGAGCGGACGTCGCGCACTTCCCCGAGGGGGCGCTGCCGGGCTATGCGGGGACGGACTTCACCACCTTCGCGGGCTTCGACTGGGATGCGCTGCGGCGGGCTACCACCGAGGTGCTCCGGTGTGCTCGCGAGGCCGGGATCTGGGTTGTCCTGGGCTCGGCACACCGCCTGGGCGATGGCCATAAGCCGCACAACAGCCTGTACGTCATCAACGACGCCGGGCAGATCGTGGACCGGTATGACAAGCGGTTCTGCGCAGGGACCCCGGACGGGCAATCAGGCGACCTCGCGCACTACAGTCCTGGCGGGCACTCCAGCGTGTGGCTCATCAACGGCGTCTGCTGCGGGGCGCTGATCTGCTATGACTACCGTTTCCCCGAACTGTACCGCGACTACAAGAAACAGGGCGTCGAGCTGGTGTTCCATTCGTTCCACGCGGCCAATGCCTCCGCCGGGCGGGTTAGGGCGATCGGGGAGGCGATCGGCACCGCGTTCACCCGGGTCAATCGGGCGGCCACGCACACCTACCCTGCGATCACGATGCCCGCCGCGATGACGGCGGCGGCGGCCAGTAATCATGTGTGGATCAGCTGCCCGAACTCCTCGGCGCCGCAGAGCCTATGGCCGGCCTTCTTTGTCAGGGCCGACGGTGTCACCGTCGGCCGGTTGCGCCGTAACCGCCCGGGCGTCCTGGTCGTGACGGTAGACACCGAGCAGGACCTGTACGATTCCGCGGCCGCCTGGCGCGGCCGGGCCATGGCGGGCGAGCTTCACAGCGGCACGCTGGTCAGCGATCCACGGTCGGCGGACCGCACGGTGCTGTTAGGCGCCGAGACAG
>JASHYW010000197.1 GCA_030042885.1 Streptosporangiaceae bacterium
TCAGCGGGAAGGGACGGAGAAGGCAGGACCACTGATTTCGGTAGCGTGATGCGTCCCCGCCGGATGGTCGCGGTCCGGGCGGCCGACCAGGCACCGAGTTGGTCGCCGCGCACGATGGTGTCGCGTACCAGTTCGGGCACGGCCGCGGCTTCGATGTGCGGGGCCAGGCCCCGGACGGCAGCCGCGACTTCGTCCGCGTGGCGTCGGCCGCCTTTGCCCTCAGGATCGAGGACGGCGACCACCGCGCCGAGGTCGAGGGCGGTCATCAGCCCAGCACCGCGAGCACGTCCTTCTGTATAAGCAGCAGGTCAGTGACCTCGCGGTCATTGTCGGCGAGAATCACCACTTTCTCCTTCGAGGATGGCCGGGACCGGCGCGCCAGCGCGATAGTCCGATCGAACATTGATAGCGCGCCCTGGTCCTTGGGCGCGGCGGTGAACACAAGCTGCAAGCCGAGCTGGTCTGCGGCGAAGCGCATCGTGCGTATGAAGGAGTCCGCGGATGCTTGCCCGAAGGGGTTGTCCAGCCAGAGCCATCCGATCGATGCGGCGTCTCCGGTAGCGCGCACGCGTGTCATCGCGGCGTACAGCAGCACGCCCGCGGTCACGCGCTGCCCGCATGAGAAGTTCTTCAGCTCTGCGATATCGACGCGGTCCAGGCTCAGATCTGTGTGCGGCTTGAGCAGCCGCACCCGGAACGGGGCCTCGACCAGCGCCCTGGCCGCGGCGAACAGCAGTGTCTCCGCGTCCGACTTCCCCGCTCCGGGGGTGAGCAGGGAATGGACGACGCGGGCTACTCTGTCGATCGCTACAGACTCGTCGTCTGGCTGCGGGTCGTGGTCGATGATGACGAACTGGCGCTGGGACCAGTCCCCCAGTCCCTCCGGGAGCTGGGACTGGTTCTGGTAGGCGCGGAGCCGGTGAATCGCCGTTGTCGCCTGGAGGTGAAGCATCCGCGCGCAGGCATGCACGTTCCGGTCATGGCGGTCCAGGTCATCGCGCAAGGACGCGGCACGCTGCTCAAGCTGGCCAGCGATGCGTTCGGCATCCTGGGAAAGTTGCGCGTCGCCGCGCAGCCTCGCGATCAGGTTTGCCATGCGGGGATCGCCTGCTTCCTCGATCTTGTGTGCCTCAGGGCCATTCGCGTACGCGCGGATTTTCCGCGCGGCTGACTCCTCGGCCTGGACGCTCGCGGTGAGCTGCTCGCCGGACTGGCGGACACGCTCGGCGATACTGGCGAGCCGACGCCGCAGCTCAGCAGCGTCGCCGGCTGGCTGGCCGCTGATGGCAGGATCGGCGAGGTAACGTAGCTGACCGATGGAGGCCTCGACGAGATCGAGGTCGTGACTCGCCGACTCGGCGGTCTCCGCGGCTTCCCTGGCGGCCTGTTCCTCGGCTCGCGCTGTGTTCCCCATCTCGTTGGCGAGTTCGTCGAGCCGTTCTGCGTAGCGGTCTGCATCCGCCGGGACGGTAACCTCCCTGTCGGCAGGGAATCCCTCCACGTCGGGAGACGTGCGGTCGGTGAGGCGCTCGTCAGAGCGTTGCCGATACTGGCTGGCGGCGGTTTCGGCAGCCGCCTGGGCCCGGCCGTATTCTTGCCGGGCCTCCGCTTCCCGCTGGATCGCCTCGTTGATCGATCGCTCCAGCGCAACAGGATGCCTGGCGCCGTCGGTGTCGGCGTATTCTTCCGCCAGCTGCCGGATATCAGGTCTGGTGTCGAGCCTGCTGTGGAGGTCCGCGAGCTGCCGCCTGGCTTGAGCGGCCTGTTCATGAAGTCCGGGATCGAGCGCTTTTTCGGCTATGGATTCGCCGACGGCTTCCAGCCGCGCGCGGATAGTCAGCTCGTCGTCATCGGGCACGGGTCCCGCCGTGATAGCTGACAGGCCCGCCTTGCGCAGTGCCTCTGCGGCATCGTCCCGGAGGTGGCTATGCGCGCGTGCCTGCTCGGTCAAGTCCGCCAGCTTCGTGTTGAGTGCCGTTTTGCGCGCGGCGAGTTCCTGAACACGTCGCCGTGATTCGGACACGGCTAGCCGCATGTCCGGAAGCTCTTTCCGGAGCTGATCGAGGGCGCCGGCCGCAGTGACCGCAGGGGCCAGTCGGCGCCGGGTCTCCGTTGACTGATCGACCGTCAGCTGCGCTTGATCTTGGTCTCGCAGGCGATCGGCATGCTGCCGTCCGAGGTAATCCAGATTTTCAGTTGCGCTGTTCTCGGCATCTGCTGCGGCCTGATGGCGTTCGCGCGCTGTCCGGATATTCTCTTCCAGCCCCGGCCGTGGATCCTCGGTAAAGTCATCCCACAGCTGTGCCAAGGCCGCGAGCATGTGCCGCGCATTCGTGCCGCGCAGCGTTGCTGTCTGCTCACGTTGCCTGGCATCGGCGAGAGCATCCCCGGCGGCGATCAGCATCTCGTCGGCCGCTGCCCGGTCATAGGTGCCTGGGTGCGGCAGGAGCACCTGCCCGCAGGTGCCATCGTCCGTGCCGGGGCTGCTCATGGCGGCAGCAGTGCTGTCTGCGATCGCACCAATCCAGACCGCCGTATCGCGTGGCACCGTCCCGGCAGCTGCGACCGCCGCCTCCAGCATGCCGGGCTGGGCAAGGACCAGGCCGGAGGCAATCTCGGGCCGGGCATGCGCGAACGCCGCGGCGGCCTCGGGCGTCTTGGTATCCGCGAGCCACCGCCATCCGGTCCACACCGGTATCTCGTGCGTGTCCTTGATAGTGCGGGCGAGTTTCTCCGCGAGGACCGAGCCTGGGAGCAGGCCGTCCTCTCCAACCGAGTCGATCGTGCGCTGGGCGTCACGGGTGTCGCGCCTCGCCTCCGCGGCGTCAACGTCAGCGGAGTTTGCCGCCTGCTGAAGCATGTCGGTCAGTGAAGTCCTGACCGTCCATAGGTCTGTTGCGAGCTCGCCGGCGATGTCGAGCAGGCGCTCGTCATTGGACAGCGAGCGGATGCGACGGTTTGCGTCGTCCAGGCGCCGCTGCGCGCCGTCCGCGTCTGCCTCGGCGCGGGTCGCGTTCTTGCGTGCTGTCTCGGCTGCCTGTCGCTGAGCGGCGATTTCGCTGTCAATGCCGCGGAGTGCTTGCTTCGCGGTTTCGGCGGCCTGGCGTGCTGATTCGACCTGGTCGGCCAGGAACTTGTCGCGGTCCGCGGCGCGTGTCCCCTCGGAGAGGAGTCCCGCGGCGATGGCCTCGGCTATTACCTGCTCGGATTGGGCCTCCTCTTCGCGTCCCTTGCGTTCCTTCTCGGTCACCGTGGCATGCTCGGCAACCGCGCCTTGCCAGACTTGCTCAGCCGCCTTCAGGTCCTTGTCCGCACGCTCGCGCTCCCGGTCGGCTGCCGCGAAGGCTTCCGCCGCCTGGTCGCGGCGGTGGGTGAGCAGGCGGGCAAGCTCGTCCCGGTACTGTCGCTCGTGGCGGCGCAGAACAGATGTTTCCTTCTCGGCGGCGTCCAGACGTTCCTCGAGCCCGGAAAGCGTGCTTGCGGTGAGCCTCGCCTCGTGCACACCGGGAACCATCTGCCATGCGGCCAGCGCTCTTACTGCCTCGTCCCGGATCCGGCACCGCTCCCTGGCGACTCCCTCGGCAGCCTCGGCCCGCAGCTTCGCCGCGCGGAGTTGCATGCGCAACCGGTGAGCCTGGGCACGACGCTGCATCATGCTCGCGTCCTTGCGCCGCTGTTCACGCTGCTCATAGTGGCCAGTTGCCGCGTCTTTCCTCGTGGTGAGCATGACAGTCGTAGCGTCCGCGTCGGCGATCACGGTCGCAGCAGTTGCGCGCACGGTCGCGACCTCGCGCCTTCTCACGCCCACCTGCTCATGGGCGACCGCCAGTTCCAGCATCGGGTCGGTCACTCGTTCCCAGAACGCGAGTTCCTCGGACCATCGGGGCCGGGCCGTCGCGTTCTTGCGCAGCACCTCGATGCTCGTGCCTATCTGCTCGACGGTGGAGGTAGGCGTGATCGTCCCAACCAGCCAGCGCACGAAATCATCGGAATCCGTGAACCGCATGACTTTATCGACGCCGCCCTCGGAGGCGTTCATTGCGGCCTGGAAACGCATCTGGGTGAGATCCACGTCGGCGGCGATCAGCCACATACCCCACTGGTCCTGATGCTCTGACGGCGAGTGCGGCGGCAGAGCCCCGCCTTGCGGCATGAGTTGCCCGATCGCGTCCATGAACTGGGCGCTGGTCGCCCACCTGCCCGTCGCGGTCTGGAACGGCAGCTCGCTAATGGTCGGCCCGTCCGGGCCGGTCACCCAGCCGTAGAAGTGACGCTTCAGCGTTTCTGCGTTGTCCCGTCCTTTCTGCCAGCTCGCGACCATGCCTACGACGAGCCGCTGCAATTCGCCGTTCGCCTCCCGGGTGGCTTGCTCTACGACATGGCATACGCGTCCTGAAGGAACGAGTTTGGAAAGTGACCGGTCGGAGTCACCCCGGACGAAGTCCCGAGGATGGGGGAGGTACAGCGCGAACCGAAGCGACGTGATCGTCGATTTGCCAGTGCCGTTGTCGGCCCACAACGCGGCATGACCCGATGACTCGAACGGGTCGGACCAGTGGATATCGAGGCCCTCCAGGCGCGACTCCGGATACCCGGCTCCCGCCAGATAGGTGCGCTCCAGCCGCCAGCCGACCTGCATCAGGAACCCTCCTCTTCGTCGGCGCGGAGTCTGGTCCCGGCAGTTCCTGGAGAGCCGGTCATCGTCTGCCAGGCGAGAGGAGCACCTGCCGACCCAACGTGGGCGCGGAACCGGTCTGTTGACCGCCAGACGCCAAGATCGGCACGTGGCGGCGAGACAGTCTTATCGGGCACCATCAGGCCGAACGCTGCGAGCATCACGAGAACGTCTTCGCACATGCGCACGGTGCAGTAACGCTTGAGCCGCCTGCTGTTGTCTGTCTCCTCTGCCTGCTTTCGCTGGGCATACTCATCCCAGGCAGCTCCCAGTGGCTCGTTGCCTGCATCCTCGCCTGAGGTGAGGGCCGCTGCGTGCTCGCGGATCAGCCGGTCTACGTCCACCGCCGTCACCCGGCGGGTTCCCGGTTCGCGGACCGAGCGGGCGCTGGGATAGCACCAGGCCGCGATGCCTGCCAGGGCAAGTCCGTAAACCATGCGGTCAGCTACGCCGCGGATCCGCAGCCAATGCTCCGTGTCGGTTACTGCCAGGGGGGAGTCTGATTCGGCAGTCAGCACGAGCCCTGTGATCCGGTCAGCGGTGAGTACCGTCACGCCTAGCCCGGCGGTGACCTCGTCGAAAAGCGTGCGCAGGTCGGGGTCGGACTGGTAGCCGTCGAGCAGCCGACCGTAAACATCGTGTCGAGCCGGAGACAAAGTGTGGTCCAGGGCATACCGCAGCAGCAGGCCCGTATCCCGGGCGTCGTCACGCGTGGTCATCCTCGGTGCCTTTCTTGTGCATTAGCAGGTCAGGGATGTCCAAGTCCGGCGATGAGGAGCGGATGCCGTCATCGACGGCCCACCAATCGTCGCGGTCACCGGCAGCGCCGTCCGGGCGCCACAGCATCAGGGCGTCCAGGGCGAGCAGCAGGCGCAGCCGCCGCCGCGCCGTCTCCAGTGAACTAGCCAGGACCGCCAGCTCGGCGACTGCTGGTGGGGGCGTGGCCGGTGCGAACAGTTCATCGGCGTCCGCGAGGAGGTCGCTGAGCCGTGCCTTGCCTCCCGGCGGAATCCGTCGTGTCCGCAGCACGTGGGCGACGTCGTGGAACAGCCCGGGGAACTGCTCGTATATCCCGTCCACCTCATCCAGGGGCTCATCCTGGACCGGCGCTCCGTCGGGATCGGGGCTATGCCGCGGTGCGGCCATCAGTCGGCTGGCCAGCGCGTTGATGTTCAGCATGATCTGCGGCGCCGGAGGGGATAGGTCATGGCCGCGTGGAAGCTCGCGTCCGCGAAGCAGGGCCATCAGAACGTCTTCAGTTGGGTCGATCTCGCTGGCCCGTGTCGCGGTAAACGCCTGTGCGGCTTGCGCGTCTCGCCACCTGGGCGTCGCGCTGATCACCTCCGTTTGCAGCCCGGCGAGAATTTCAATGGCCCTCCCGAGCCGGGAGACGGCGCGCGAAAGCTGGCGAACCGCCGCCGGATCGTCTTTCTCCGAGGCATCGGCACGCAGGCCCTCCAGATGACGCAGCAGCGTCCCATCCACGCTGATGCGGCGATCGAGGTGCTGTGCAGCCGCCGTGAGTTCCGGCCGCAGCACACGAAGGTAG
>JASHYW010000198.1 GCA_030042885.1 Streptosporangiaceae bacterium
TGATCGCGAGCCGGCCGCCGACCGCGTCGCGCACCGCCTGGGCGATGCTGCGGGCCAGGCGCGCCCGGTTGGCCAGGCTCCCGCCGAACCCGTCCGTGCGCCGGTTGAGCCTGGGGCTGAGGAACGAGCTGACCAGGTAGTTGTGCCCGAAGTGAAGCTCCACCGCGTCGAAGCCGGCTTCGCGCGCCACCAGCGCCGCCCCGGCGTGGGCGCGGGTGATCCGGTGCAGGTCAGCGGCGGAAGCGGCCTTGATCATCCGCATGCCAAGGGGGTTTGGCCGGCGAGAGGGGCCCACCGCGGCCAGCTGGTTGGAGACCGGGTTGGCGACCGGCCCGGCATGCCCGATCTGGGCGCTGATGGCCGCGCCTTCGGCGTGCACGGCCTCGGCAAGCCTGCGCAGCCCCGGCACGGCCTCTGGCCGCATCCAGATCTGGTGGCGGTCGGTACGGCCCTCGGGCGACACCGCGCAGTAGGCCACGGTGGTCAGGCCGACGCCACCCCGCGCGGGCCGCAGGTGGAACTCGATCAGTTCGTCGGTGACCAGCCCATGCGGGGTCATGCCCTCGAACGTCGCGGCCTTGATCACCCGGTTGCGCAGCTCGACCGGGCCCAGCCGCACGGGCCCGAACACGTCCGGAACAGCCACCGCGGTCACCGCCTGTCCAGCCCGCCGGTCACGACGCCGCCCAGGGCGGCCAGACCAGCCCGCCGGGTGTCCGGGCGCCCGCCACCGGGCTCCCGGGAACCTGAGTCAGCCGGGCGTGGCTCATGTCTGGCGACCGGACGACCGGGCGCCGGGAAGATCCGGCCGCGGGCGGAACGACGGCGGTCCCGCCGCTCGGCTAGCCAGGAGGCGGCCAGGAATACCGGTGAGCTCAGGCCGAGCGGCAAGGCACAGCCGGTAAAGGCGCTTTCCAGGAAGTTGCCGCTGACGCGGGCAACCCCGTAGTAATAGGCGATCACCACAGCCATGAGCACCACATAGCCGTCGGCAAAGGTAGCAACCAGGTGGCGGATCAGCCGCCGCCACGCTCGCCAGCCCGGCGCCACGGTACCGGAACCGGCCGGACTTTCCGCCGGGCCCGGCTCTGCCCTCATCCCTGGTACCGCGGCCCGATCCCGGCGCTGGATGAGCAGCCCGGCCGCGAGTGTGCCCATGATCAGCACATATCCCACCGTCACCGGCACGAGGTCCTGGCGGATCAGTGACGCGGACACCGCACCCTCCTCACGGCGCAGATCATGCCCGGAGCAGGAAGTGCCAACCCCGGACGGCTCGCGCCTAGCCTGGTGAGTCGGCAACACATGCTTCTGGTGAAGCGGGCCGGCCTGACACCACTACGGCGATTCGCCGATGATAGAAGGCATGGCTTCAAGCGACGCTATCGAGCGCATCCGCAATTTCTGGGACGACGACGCGGCGAGCTACGACCAGATCTCCGGGCACTACCCGCAGACACCGGCGGAGTGGGCGGCCTGGCGCGGCGCCCTCGAGCCGCTGCTGCCGCCAGCCCCGTCCCGGGTGCTTGATGTCGGCGCAGGCACCGGCTTCCTCACCATGGCCGTGGCCGGGCTCGGCCATGCGGTCACCGCGGTGGACCTGTCCGGGCAGATGCTGGCCCGGCTCACCGCTAAAGCCTCGGCGCAGCAGCTCGCGGTGACCGCGATCCAGGCGGCGGCCGACCAGGTGCCGAAGGAAGGCTTCGATCTGGTGATGTCCCGGCACCTGCTATGGACGCTTCCAGAGCCGGAAGGCGCGCTTCGGGCGTGGCGGGCGGCCGCCCCCGGCGGCCGTCTGCTGCTGGTGGAAAGCGTGTGGGGTACAGGTCAGTCTGCGGCCGACCGGATCCGCGTCCACGCCCGGCGGCTGGCCCGGCGCCTGGCCGCTGCGCCTCCGGGCCACCACGCCTGGTACGACGAATCGATCACCAGTGCGCTGCCGTTCGCGGGCGGGTTGCCGCCGGAGCGGCTGGTCGAACTGGTGCAGCGCGCAGGATGGCCGACCCCGCGGCTGCGGCGGCTCACCGGCGTGGAATGGGTTCTGGCCCGCCAGCTGCCCTGGCCGGAACGGCTGATCGGTACCCAGCCGGTGTACGCGCTGTGGGCCGGCTGAGGCCAGCGCCCGGCTACCGGATCGGCTCGTTGGCTCGGGCGCTGCGCTAGATCAGCAGGATGGGCCCAGCATCACGCGTGCCCTACTCGTGCCATCGGATCGCGGCCCGGCGATGGGCTGTCACGTAGCCGTTGTCGGCGAACCAGCGGACCGATTCCCTGATCGCCTGGCGTGCTGGCCGCGAGGTGTAGCCGATCTCGGTGCGGGCGCGCTTGTCGCTGAAGATCATCTTTGTCGCGGACATGCGCGCGGCTTCGAGCGGCACGCGGGGCTCCCTCCGCAACAACCGGCCTTGGATCAAGCTGGTGGCGGCGCCGACTGTCACCGCCAGCCCGGGCGGGATCTGCAGCCGCGGCATGGGCAGGCCGGAGTAATCGGCCGCTACCTGGAGAATCGCCCGCATCGGCAGGTTCTCCCCGCCCAGGATGTAGCTCCGGCCCCTGCTACCGCATTCCAGGGCGGCAAGGTGGCCCAGCGCGAGGTCGTCAACGTGGACGACATTCATCGCGGTATCGGTGAACGCGGGCATCTTGCCGTTGAGGAAGTCGAGCACGATCTTGC
>JASHYW010000199.1 GCA_030042885.1 Streptosporangiaceae bacterium
CCAGCCGTAGCGTGACCTGATCCGGGCCGGGCGCGGTCACCGAGATCACCGAGGCCCGCAGCTGAGCGGGCAGTTCGCCGAGAACGGCGGCTGCCGCCCCGAGGTCCGGATCGCCGCGCAACGAGGAGACGACCGCGGTGGTGAGATAGAGCGGAAGGCCAGGGGGCCGGCGGGCGGCCGATTGCACGATGACGCCGTCGGGGTCCACGAGGTCGAACCCGCCGCCGGGCGCGGGCACGGCGAGCGCGGGCGATCGTTCCCGCACCGCGATGACCACCCGGTCCGGCCAGGACCGGGTGACCTGCGCGCTCTGCACCTGCTGGATGGTCTCGACCCGGGCCGCGACCTGAGCGGTGTTCACGCGGATCAGCGGTGTGCCCGGCTTGATGCCGGCCACGGCCAGGACCTCCGATTGCGGCACCAAGCGCGTCCCGGTGACCACGACGGAGCGGACCGCGAGCAGCCGGGAGCCGAGCAGCGCCCAGGCGGCGCCGGCCACGATAGCCGCCAGGGCCAGGGCGAACAGCGCCGCGCGCCAGCGGCGCCTGGGCTTGACCCGGCGCCGGGTCGTCTTGTCGCGCGGAACGCTTCCCGCGGACCGTGTGCGGTCGCTCAGAACGGCATGACCAGCGGAAACCGCACTATCGCCGACGGAGGAATACCCGGACGCCTCGCCGTCCCGGCATCTGCCGCCGGGGCCGCTCATTCGCTTCGCCTCCTGAGGGCCTCGACCAGTTGCGGGCCAAGCAGGGTGACATCGCCGGCGCCCATGGTCAGCACCACATCGCCCGGCCGGGCAATTCCGGCGATGACCGTCGGGATCTGTACCCGGTCCGGCACGAACCGTGCCCGCCCCCCGGGAACGGCGTCGGCGACGAGCCTGCCGGTCACGCCGGGTTCCGGGTCCTCGCGCGCGGCGTACACGTCGAGGACGACCACCTCGTCGGCCAGGCCGAGCGCGGTGCCGAACTCCTCCGCGAAGATCCTGGTCCTGCTGAACAGGTGCGGCTGGAAGACGGCGACGACCCGGCCGGCTCTTTCTTCTCCCGGGGGACGACCCCCCGGGGACCCCCCGAGCGGGGGGGCTGTCCGCCGCCCCGCACCCCCCCGAGGCGAGCCTGCGGCGATGATGTCCCGCGCGGCGCGCAGGTCGGCGGCCAGCTCGGTCGGGTGGTGCGCGTAGCTGTCGAGCACCCGCACCCCGCCCGCCTCGCCCTTGAGCTCCATCCGGCGCCGCGCCCCGCGGTAGCCCGCCAGGGCGGCCATCACCCGCGGCGGCGCGAAGCCAAGCTCGACGGCCGCGGCAAAGGCGGCGGTCGCGTTCAGGGCATTGTGGCGACCGGGGACGTGCACGGTCATCTGGGACCGGAGCTTACCGAACGGGCTGGCCTCAGCCGTGACCGCGAAGCTGACCGCCATCTGATGGGGCCGGACATCGCCGAGCCGGTAATCGGCCTGGCCGGACTGGCCGTAGCGCCGGACGCGCGCGCGATCCAGGCGGGCCGCGACAGACTCCGCACCCGGGTCGTCCGCGCAGGTCAGGACCATGCCGCTGACGCGATTGCCGAACGAGGTGAACGCGGCCTCGATCTCGGCCAGGCCCGCGTAGTTGTCCAGATGATCGGCTTCCACGTTGGTGATGATCGCCACGTCGGGCGACAGCAGGAGAAACGACCCGTCGCTCTCGTCCGCTTCGGCGACGAAGTCCATGCCCGTGCCGTCCTCTGCGCCGAGCCCGGTTTCGTTGAGCACGCCGCCGATCACGTAGCCAGGATCGGCTCCGCATTCGCGGAGCACCGTGGTGAGCATGGATGTGGTGGTGGTCTTGCCGTGCGTGCCTGCGACCGCGATTACCCGCCGCCCGGCCATGATCGAGGCCAGGGCCGCCGCCCGGTGCAGCACCCGCATCCCGCGCCGGCTCGCCTCGGTCAGTTCCGGGTTATCCGGGCGGATCGCGCTGGACACCACCAGCGTGTCCCCCACGCCGAGATCACCCAGGTTGGCGGACGCGTGGCCGACGTGCACGCGAGCGCCCTGCGCGCGCAGGTCGTCCAGGAGCGCCGAGGGCGCCGAATCGCTGCCGGACACGCAGATGCCCCTGGCCAGCATGATCCGCGCGATCCCGGACATGCCCGCGCCGCCGATCCCGATGAAGTGCACCCGGCCGAGGCGAGCGGCGGGCACCGGTTCAGCCGGTGTGATCAGGCTCTTCAGCATCTTGGGCCTCACCGGTACCCTTCACGACCTCGATGACCGCCTCGGCGAGCCACCGGTCTGCGTCACCGCGGCCCAGCGACGCGGCGGCCTGTGACATGCCTGCGACCTGGTCAATGTTGACCAGCACGGGCAGCAAAGTGTCTCGGATCCACTCCGGGGTCAGATCGGCGTCAGATACCAGCATGCCGCCGCCCCGCTGCACGATCGGCAGCGCGTTCAGCCGCTGCTCGCCGTTCCCGATGGGGAGCGGCACGTAGGCGGCAGGCAAGCCGACGGCAGTGAGCTCGGCACAGGTCATCGCGCCCGCCCGGCACAGCGCGAAGTCCGCCGCGGCGTACGCGAGGTCCATCCGGTCGATGTAGGGCATGGCCACGTACGGCACCCCGCCGGCCTCTGCTGCGCCCTTCTCCGTGACCGGGGCCGCGGCGCCGTTCCGCGGCCCGATGATGTGCAGCACCTGGACGTTAGCCTCCTTGAGCCACTCGGCCGCGCCGAACACCGCGGTGTTCAGTGAGCGCGCCCCCTGCGAGCCGCCGGTCACCAGCAGCACGGGCAGGTCGGCCCGGAGACCGAAATGAGCGCGGGCCTTATCGCCGATCGCCAGCCGGTCCAGATCCGCGATCTCGCGCCTGATCGGTATGCCGAGGTATTTGCCGTTCCTGATCTGAGTGTCCGGATGGCCGGTGAAGACGTGCGTGGTGAACCTGGCCCCGATCCGGTTGGCCAGCCCGGGCCTGGGGTTCGCCTCGTGCACCACGATCGGGACATCGCGTCGCCTGGCCGCGAGATAGGCGGGGGTCGCTACGTATCCGCCGAACCCGACGAGCACCTCGGCCCGGGTCCGGTCCAGCACGTCGGCGGCCACGTTCACGGCTCCGGCGAGCCGGCCGGGGACCGTGAGCAGCTTGGGCGTCACCGACCGGGGCATCGGGACCGCGGGGATGAGCTCAAGCGGGTACCCGCGCAGCGGGATGAGCCGGGTTTCCAGGCCCCGTTCGGTGCCCAGGCAGGTCACCTCGGCACCGGGATCAATCCTACGCAGGGCGTCCGCCAGCGCGAGAGCTGGTTCGATGTGCCCGGCGGACCCGCCGCCGGCAAGCAGTACCCTCATGTCTCGTCCCTGAAATGCCGCCGCGTCATCGTCGGCGCTTTGCCAGACCGAGCCAGCTTAGAACGCGCAGCGGCCACCCGGGGCCGCGTGCCGCCAAAGCCTCCCTGGCCCCTGGCTCAAGCCTGGCGAACGACATCAGCATGCCGAGCGCGATCAGGGTCACCAGCAGCGACGACAGCCCGGCCGAGACCAGGGGCAGCGGCACCCCGGTGATGGGCAGGACGCCGATCACCGCCCCGATGTTGACCACGGCCTGCACGACGATCCACGCGGTGATAGCGGTCGCGGCCAGGCGGGCGAACTGGTCGGGGACGCGGCGGGCGATGCGCAGCCCGGCGAAGGCCAGCCCGCCGTACAGGAACGTCACGCACAGTGTGCCGATCAGCCCGAGTTCCTCGCCGAGGATGGCGAAGATGAAGTCGTCCGTCGATTCCGGCACCCAGCCCCATTTCTCCCGGCTGGCGCCGAGGCCCACGCCGGTGATGCCGCCCGAGCCGAGCGCGTACTTGCCCTGGATGCCCTGCATGTTGGCCCCGGTCGCGCCGCCCTGCGGGTTGAGGTAACCGACCATGCGATCGAAACGGTATTTCGCCGTGACGATCATGAGCATCATGGCCAGGGCCATCAGGACCAGCATGCCGCTGAACACGCGGCCCGGGGTGCCGATGACCCACAGCAGCGCGAGGAAGATGACCAGCAGGATGAATGTGGTGCCCAGGTCATCGCCGGTCATTACGAGCAGGCACAGCACGCCCGCGCCGGGCATGAGCGGCACCAGCATGTGCCGCCAGTCGGCCAGCTGGCCCAGCCTGTCCTTGCGGGCGAGCAAGTCGGCGCCCCACACCGCGAGCGCGAGCTTGGCGATCTCGGACGGCTGGATCTGCTGTCCGCCGATGGAGATCCACCGCGCGGCGCCGTTCTGCGAGACTCCGACGCCATGGATCAGGGTGAGGCCGAGCCCGACGATGGCGACCGCGAGCAGGGGGTAGGCGAAGGCCCGGAACAGCCGCGGCGACGAGCGCGCCGCGACCCACATCAGCGGCAGGCCGATCGCGGCGCCGAGCAGTTGCTTCTTGAAGTCGGAGTACGGCGACAGCCCGGCGCTCAGGTCGGCGACGGACGCCGTGGACTGCACCATGACCAGCCCCAGCCCGAGCAGCAGCGTGGTGATGCCGAGGACCAGGTAGTACGAGGTGAGCGGCCGGTCGAACAGGGCGTGCCAGGTGCCGATCCGACCCCGAAGATCCCGCACGCCGCCCAGGCCACCCGGGCTCTTCTGGGTCTCCGGGACGAGCCCGCCCGTGTCCGGCCAGGACGGGTGCGCCGAGCCGTCACCGTCCCAGGAGACCTCGAAGCCCCCGGACGGCCGGTCGCCGAAGGTCACGCCCTGATGCATGATCCAAGTCTGTTCGCCTGATTCGGACAAGACCGGGACATCCGTCGCGTGTCGCCCCAGTTTTCCCGTCGACGGCCGCCCGGATGCGGTCGTCAGCTCCGGATCCAGGTGCGGCCGCCGTCGCCGGTGTGCCAGGTGACGCTGCCCAGGACGAGCCAGCGGGGCGTGGATAGTGATCGTCGCAGCATGTGCCGCCTCCAGGTCAGGTGAGCGCAATCACTTGTGTAGACGCCGGGGACCTCGGTGGCGTTGGGCATGGCATGATGTATACCGATGAGCAGGTCAGATCCCCCACGGTTCCCGGTGACGGTGACCAAGCTTCCCGTCACGCGCTGCGAGGTATGCGGACGGACCCTGGCCCACCAGCCCGGCCAGGCCAGCGCGGTGCTCACCGAGCACTACCACCGGATGCACCCGGAGGCGCTCACCGACGCGGCCGACGCACGGGAATTACGGGCTATCGCGGCCGGGGCGCGCCAGAGGTACGCTGCGGGTACCTGCGCTCCTGCGGATGTGACCATGACCACGGGCACCGCGGCGCTGATCGCCTGGCTGCTCACCGCCAGCATCGGCGTCTACATGCTGCGCACCTGGATCGCGCGCGGCGGTCTGCGCCGCCAGC
>JASHYW010000200.1 GCA_030042885.1 Streptosporangiaceae bacterium
GGACGCCCCCCAGTTCTGCCAGTGCCTCGCGGATCCGGCGCAGGCCGCGCGCCTGGCCCTGTGCGCCTGGTCCGGCCGGGCCCGCCCGGCGCAGGCGACCTCGCCAGGCATCGACGGCGAGTTCCCGCACCCGCGGTGCCGGTGCCGGGAACCGGGCCGCCCGCGCCCGTGCCGTCCCGGCGGCCTGGTCGGCCAGCATACCGAGCATCGCAAGCCCGGCGATACCGTCCGCCAGCACGTGGTCCATGACGACGAGCAGCCCGGTGCCGCCGTCCGCCAGCCCGGTGACGAACGTGGCCGACCACAGCGGCCGGGACCTGGGCATGAGCTCGCTGAGCGCAGCCGCGGCGAGATCGAGCAGCGCCCGCTCGTCCCCTGGTGGCGGGCAGCACAGCTGCCGGACGTGCTGATCGATATCGAACGCCGGATCATCTGCCCAGTACGGCCGCCCGCATCCAGGCGGCGCCCGGTAAAGCCGCTGCCGCAGCCTGGGCACCGCACGGATCCGGTCGCTGAGCACCCGCCGCGCCTCAGCGAGGCTAAACCCCGGCGCGGCGTCGAGCACCAAGACGGCCCCGATGTGCCCGGCAGCTCTCCCGTCCCCGAACGCGAACTGCATCAGGTCCGCAGCGCTAGCTCGGTCAAGCGAGGGCGACACCGCCACCTCACCGGTGGGTGAGAGTGATGACCGACCAGCCGTACTCTCGGGCCGCATCTTGGAGTTCGAGGAGCGTCGGCGCTCGTCCGCCGGGCAGCGAGATGCCGAGCTGGCGCTGTGCCTTCTTCCGGCCAATGCGGTCGATCATGGCCTGGTAGCTGACCGCCACCGAAGCTGGATCCTCTTCAAGCAGCGCATGCATGGGCCGCAGGCACCCGCGCAGCGTCACCTCGACGTCAGCTCCGCCGCGCAGGTTGACCCGCCACCTGGCGACGGTGATGACGGCGAGCTTTCCTTCCATGTCCACGTAGCCAACCGGGATGTCGTAGCGGCGGCCGGTCTTACGGCCGGTAAGGTGCAGCACAAGGAAGAAATCGTCAAGCCCCCCGTGCAGCGGCGAGCCAAGGAGCATACGCACCAGCGGGTTGCCCATCTTGACGAGGGTGGGCGGCGGCACGGATCGTTTCACGGTGCTGGTCATCGCGCATCATCTCCTGCGTATTACGTTGCCCCGCGCGGGCCGACGCGCCAGGGACATTGGTCACCTATACAGATCGAACGAGCGGGTTCCCACCGGCGGGGTGCAGTGCCGGGGAGGCGGGGCAGGAGTATGCGGTCCGGAGTTTCCGGCTTAAATAATGCCCGGGTTGACAGGCGGGCACGGCTTTCCAAGATCGAAGGTGCCAACCTCAGATGATCTGCAGAAGCCGTGCCCGTGCTGCTATCATCCCCGATCGACATCCCGGCCGGGAAGCTGGCCGAGGTCCTTGCCGCTGATGAATCGCGGTGTTGCCTGTGAAGATGGCTGGCGTGCGTCCCTGACCCGCGGTCGCGGCTGGGTCGGTGGCATCCGCTGGAGTTCGTGCTGGCGTTGGCGATCTGCGCATTTACCGCGGCCGGGCATGGCTCGCCGGTCGCCGTTGCCGAGTGGGCGGCCGGCTGCACGCAGGACACGCTGGCCGTCCTGGGCGGGCGGCGCGACCCGTGGACCAGGCGGATCCGCCCGCCCAGTGCCCGTGCCTTCTCCCGAGTCTTCAAGGACATCGACGCCGAGGCGTTCAACGCGACACTGTACGGCTACCTCGCCGCGATGCCCGCCAGCCCGCCGGGTGCCCTGCCCGCCGTGACCCGGCATGAGCGTGAGCAGCGCCGCGCCGCTGCGGCGGCCGCCAAGCCGGGCCCGCTCGGCCTGCTGGAGCAGGCAGGTGCTGACCGCAGGAAGTGATCAGTCGGCCGACGGCTGCCAGACGCAGGCCCCGATCTGGGCGGCTTTCGGCTCAGGTCTGATCCAGACGGGCGGCAACTGGAACTGGACGTCTGCGCGACGGTGCTGCGGCTGATTTCGTCATCGGGCTGCCGAGCGGAGGACTTCGCGGTCAGGCCTGCTGCCCCGGCTATGGGTTGCTGGGTCGCTCGCCCTGGCGTACGGCCTGCGCGGCCCGCGATCAACGTGGGCTGGTGGCGGGCACATGGTGCTCGAACTTGGGCAGCGGCCGGGGATCCAGGTGAGGATGACGGGCTGTGAAGCCGGATGACGCTGTGTCGCTCGCCGTGACCGCTCCTGTCCGGCCGGGACAGGAGCGGCCCGACACCGGCCCTGCTCAGCCACCTGCCACCAGTGGTACACGCGGCTTCGCGCCCGGCCACGCGGAGTCCATCCAGACCGGACACTCCGGGTCCGGGGTCGCAGCGCTTAGGCCGAAGTTACGCCGGCGCCGCCGAACCCGCGGCCGGGCAGCACCCGGATCACCCAGCAGTGACGTGCCAGCCGGTCACACCACCATGATCCCTGGCGGGCTCTTCGTTTCGGTGTTCCCCAGGCCTAAGCGCTTCAGGTTTGTTTCATGTCCGTCATGCAGTATCGGTCCAGTTGTGGAATCTCGTGGAAGGGGACGGCGCCGTGTCGCGATCCGGATGGTTCCGCGAACAGCAGCCGCTGGCGGCCAACGGGACCGCCGCAGCCAAACCGGGCCGGTCGCGATTGAGGGGACGACGAGGCGCAGCCCTGGCCGCCGGCGGTGCGGCGATGGTCTTGGCGGCAGGCGTCGCGATCGTCACCTTCGCATCACCGGGCAGTCACGCTGCCCCGGTCTCGGCCGCCCAGGCCGCGGCCCAGCAGGACCAGCCGGCCGGCCCGCTCCGGGTTCTGTCGGTCACGCCCGCGGCTGGCGCGACGGGCGTCAACGGCGCGGCCCCGATCCGGGTGCAGTTCTCCGCGCCGCTGGCCGCCAACACCCCGATGCCGGCGCTGTCGCCGCGTATCGCGGGCAGCTGGCAGGTCGAGGGCGACACGGCGGTCTTCACCCCCGCCAGCGGGTACTTCCAGGACACCCGCGTGACGCTGCAGATCCCGGGCGGACCGGACGGGATGATCTCGGCCGGCAGAGCCAGCGCGGGCACCGCAGGACGGCTGGTCTCCAGTGTCACCCAGAGCTTCACCACCGGCTCGTTCAGTACCGTGCGCCTGCAGCAGCTGCTCGCCCAGCTGGGCTACCTGCCGCTGACCTGGACGCCGGAGTCCAAGGCCGGCATCAGCCCCGGCAACGCCAACGCCGAGCTTTCCGCGGCGTACCAGCCGCCAGCGGGGACGTTCAGCTGGGCCGGCGACTACCCGCCGGACCTGAAGGATCAGTGGACGGCCGGCTCGGGCAACATGCTCGACGCCGGCGCGGTGCGGGCCTTTGAGTCGGTGACCGGGCTGACCATGGACGGTAACGCCGGCCACACGGTGTGGGCCGGCCTGCTCAGCGCGGTGGCCAAGGGCCAGCGCAACCCGGACGGCTACACCTACGCGCTGGTCGACCAGGCCCTCCCGGAGACCATCAAGATCTGGCACAACGGCCGCCTGGTGCTGGCGAGCGCGGCCAACACCGGCATCCCGGCCTCCCCCACCGCGGATGGCACCTTCCCGGTCTACCTGCGGTACTACTTCCAGATCATGCAGGGCACCAACCCGGACGGCAGCCAGTACGCCGACCCGGTGTACTACGTGTCCTACTTCAACGGCGGCGACGCGGTGCACTACTTCTCCCGGGGCGGCTACGGGTACAACCAGAGCCTGGGCTGCGTGGAGCTGCCCTGGGACGCCGCGAAGAAGGCCTACCCGTACCTCACCTACGGCAGCCTGGTCACCGTCATCGGCCCGGTGGGAGGCTGAGCTGACACGAACTGCGGGGCGCTCTGGAACGGGTCCGGCCCGAGGACGCCGGAAACCGGCAAGCTATGCAAACCATGCCGGCCAGGCAGGCGGCGGGTGCCCTGCGGTCAGGCCTGCCTGGTGAGGACCCTGTCACGGCCCGGTTCTGCCCTGCTGCTGGCCTGTCGTGCCACAGTCGCGCTGCGGCGCGAGGAGCGCTGGCTGCGGATGGCCGTGGCTGTGACGGGCCTGACGGCGCTGATGGTGTACCTGGGGCCGGGCCTGGCCGCGCCCGGCGCGCACTGGCCTTTGTGGGACGCCCGCGTGTACTGGTGGGGCGGTCAGCAGGCCGCCCGCGGCGGGGCGCTCTATGCCCCCGGTGCCCGGTACAGCTTCACCTATCCGCCGTTCGCCGCCGTGATCTTCAGCGTCGCCGCCAGCGCGCCCGAGGGCGCGCTGGCGGCTGTCATCACTGCGGGCAGCGTCGGCGCGCTGGCGGTCTTCTGCGCGCTGGCGCTCGGTGCGGCGGGGGTGCAGCGGCGCCCCGAGACCGTGTTCGCCACCTCGGCGCTGGCCCTGCTGACCTGGCCGGTGGCTTACACGCTGCACCTGGGCGAGGTCAACCTGATCGTGGCCGCAATGGCCGGGGCCGACCTGCTGCGCCGCCGCGACGGCGGCTGGTGGCAGGGGATCGCCACCGGGCTGGCCGCCGGGATCAAGCTCACCCCGCTCATTTTCGTGCTCCTCCTGCTGATCACCCGGCGAGTCAGGGCCGCCGTCACCGCGGCCGGAACCTTCGCCGCGACCATCGCTTTGGCTGCCATCTTGCTGCCCTCGCAGTCCCGGACGTACTGGCTCGACGGCGTGTTCTGGCACCAGAACCGGATCGGCAACCTGGCCAACCCCTCCGACCAGTCCCTGGCCGGAGCCCTCGCCCGGCTGGCCGGCACCGGGCAGCCGGCGCAGACCTGCTGGCTCGCCACAGCGCTGGTGACAGGCCTGGCCGGAATGGCAGTCGCCGTTTCGGCGCACCGGCGCGGCCACCAGCTGGCCGGGGTGACCTGCTGCGCCATCACCGGCCTGCTGATCTCTCCCTTCTCCTGGACCCACCACTGGGTATGGGCAATCCCGCTGCTCGTGACGCTAACCACCACGGCGTGGCGGCGCCGCTCGCCCTGGTACGGCCTGGCCGCCGCGGCAGCCGCCACCGTCTTCTCCGGATTCCTCCCGCTGCCAGCACACAGCTATCCGCTTAGTCCGGGCCGGCTACTGCAAGACGACCTGTACGTACTGTGCGGCCTGACCGTGCTGGCCAGTGCCGCCGTGGCCCTCGCCCGGCGTCAGCTGCGCGGCAAACCGGTGAGCGTGCCCATTGCAGTTCCGGAGATAAGAGCGAACTCGGGGGCGAATCATGGCGCCATGCCGAAGTCGAGGGCCTGGGCTCGCCGGGCAGCGGGCGTGCCGTGATCGGTGCGGCTGCGGTCGGGGTGTCCTCTGCGGGCGCCCGGCTAGCCACGGGTGAGCTTGCGGTAGGTGACGCGGTGCGGGCGGGCCGCCTCGGCGCCGAGGCGCTCGATCTTGTTCTTCTCGTAGGAGTCGAAGTTGCCCTCGAACCAGAACCAGTTCGCCCCGCCCTCCCAGGCCAGGATGTGCGTGGCCACCCGGTCAAGGAACCAGCGGTCGTGGCTGGTGATCACTGCGCAGCCGGGGAACTCCAGCAGGGCGTTCTCCAGCGAGGCGAGCGTCTCCACGTCCAGGTCGTTGGTCGGCTCGTCAAGCAGCAGCAGGTTGCCGCCCTGCTTGAGGGTGAGGGCCAGGTTCATCCGGTTCCGCTCCCCGCCGGACATTACGCCGGCCGGCTTCTGCTGATCCGCGCCCTTGAACCCGAACGCGGCCACGTACGCGCGGCTGGGGATCTCGACGTTGCCGACGCGGATGTGCGCCTCGCCGTCCGAGATCACCTCCCAGACGTTCTTGTTCGGGTCGATGTGCGCCCGGGCCTGGTCGACGTAGGAGATGCGCACCGTGTCGCCTATCCGGATCGTGCCGGAATCGGGCTTCTCCTCGCCCACGATTATCTTGAACAGAGTCGTCTTACCGACACCGTTCGGGCCCAGCACGCCGACGATGCCGTTGCGGGGCAGGCTGAAGGACAGGTCCTCGAACAGCATCCGGTCGCCGAACCCCTTGGACAGGTCGCTGACGTCCACCACCAGGCTGCCCAGGCGCGGGCCCGGAGGGATCTGGATCTGCTCGAAGTCCAGCTTGCGGTTCTTGTCGGCTTCGGCGGCCATCTCCTCG
>JASHYW010000030.1 GCA_030042885.1 Streptosporangiaceae bacterium
AACAGGCCGCGGAACTGCTCCACCCACTGGCCGAGCACCCGCACCGACCACGGGAACACCGTCAGCACGCTGCGCCGCTTCGGCGGGCTGCCCTTGCTGGCCTTGCCCCACCGCACGTACACCACCCCGTAGTCGCCGAACTCGGGCGCATGCGGGTTGGCGCCGAAGTCCGCCAGGTCGAGCATCACCAGCTCCCGGCGGCGCAACCCGAACGCGTACGCGGTCTTCAGCGCCGCGGCGTCCCGCAGCGCCGTCAGCCAGCCCTTGCGGCCCCGGTCCCGCGCCTGCACGGCACGCTCGTCGGCGTAGTCGAACAGGTCCTGCAGCTCCCGTTTCGTCAGCGCCCGCCGCCCGGGCTCGCCCTCGTACTCCGCGGCGTGCACCGCGGTGTTCCACTCGAAGCAGATCTGCGCCGGGTGCGTGCCGAACAGGCGCTCGCACACCGCGGTCCACTCATAGCGCGGGTCGGCGGCGTACTCGCAGAACAGGCGCAGATCACCGTGGTAGGACCGGATCGTCGACCGGGCCCGCCGCTCGCCGCGCAGCTGCGCGGTGAACTCCTCCAGGTCCACCGGCCGCCAGCGCCACGGCCAGTCATTGGTGAACCGCTGGAACCGGCGCACCCCCTCCAGCCGCCGCCGCACCGTCGCCTCACCCAGGTTGCGGCACAGCTGCTGATCCCGCCAGCCCGCCAGCATCGTCTCGAACACCTGCTCATCCGGGCGCAGCAGCCGCTGCTGGCCCAGCACGAACAGCCCCGGCGCCGCCCCCGGCGCGCTCCGCGACCCGTCCACCAACCGTCTCCTCCGCCAGCCCGCAGCCCACGAATCGTGCATCTGATGCGGGAAACCTAGCAGAGGCGCAGGCCGGAGCGCTCGCGACACGCCAGGCGTGCCACGATAAACGGGTGGCACGGCGAGCACCCATGTTGACAATGACGCAGATCGAGCGACCGATACCCAGCCATGACGAGTTCTCGCGCCCGATGCAACTGGTCATGCTTACCTGGTGATAACCAGCTGTATCACCCGGTCCCGTTTCCGCACAGGCTCCGGCAGCTCACCAACGTTTATGGCTTTACTGTCCAGATGCCACGGTCAGCAGCAGCTCAGGTCTCGCGTGCGAGCAGCTCGCGGATTCTGTCCCGAGCGCCCTCCAGCACCTGCCGCGCCTCGCAGTCCTCGCCACACCGTGGCTGATGCACGGTCTTGCCGGCGATCCACGCCCGGTACAGGACCGCCTCGTCATCACGCAGCACATCCGCCAGGGTGGCGTACCGGCTTGCTGTGGTCATCGCTCCCACCTCCACGGCGACGGTAGCGCGGCAACCTGCACCGAGGTGCTCAGATCGCTCTGGACGGTCCGGGCATAAACCCCCCCGGCTCTCACCGATCGTGACCCGAGGCGGTCACGATTCCCGAAAGCCGGCTTGAGGGGCTCAACGCCGACTGCCAGAGCCGCTTTCGCTGAGATACGGGAGGAGAAGAGGAGCTGTAGTGCCGGCGTGACCACAACGCCGTGCCGAGCTGACGGGCCGCGCCCCGCTCGAGGACCTCGGTCGTGGAACGGTTCGTGGAACGGGTCGGCTGACAATCCCAGCGCGGCGAGTGCCATCCGTGCGATTGCCCGTGCTATCGGTGCAGCCAGTGCGTCCACAGCGAGGGACCGTGTCTCTCGTAATGCGTAGGTCATCGGTTCGATTCCGATAGGCGGCTCGGCATATGCGCAGGTCAGACCGCTTAGAACGCGCGTTTCACGATCGCGGATCCCGGGGCCGTGGACCGAGCGACCCGGTCCACGAAAGCGGCAATTCGGACCGCCAGCGAGCGGCCGCCGGACACGCACAGTAAGTATTCGAAGATCATCTGAGGCGGGTGCGGCTCCTCTGCAGGGAGCTGCCAAGCTCCCAGACCGTAAGGGTCCCGGCTGCGGGAACGGCCGCAGGCCCCCGGGCTTCCGGCCGGTTATGAGGGTCGCTCTTCACGGCGGTGCCGGGGGTTACGGGCGAGCTGGCTGACGTCGATCACCAGCCGGCCCGGGCTGGTCAGCGTGAAGCCGTGGTAACTCGCCGACAGCTTCGCCGCCTTCGCTGGCCACCCCGCCTACGACACCGACGCCCTCCGCACTGATCTGCACAGGTTCGCCTTCCTCCTCGGCGCCAGCGACGGCGAAGAACTCTTCGGCGAGCCAACACCATGATCAGCAAGACCGGCACGGCGTGCCCGCTTGACAGGATCACCCGTATAACGAATCGGAGCGAACGGCCATTTGCTGAGTTGGCTGTTGCTGACTCCCATATCTGCCGGTTCTGGGCGACAGCCGGCAGGGCGGACCTGGCGGTTTTGGCGTTGCCACTGCCGGCCGGACAACGACGGTATCTGAAGCACGGCGACCTGCTAGCGCAGCACGAGAAACTCGGCGTTTTGGCCCGGTAGGATCGCGCGAACAGGGTAGCCAGCCGAGGGCGCGAAGCACCGCCAATTGGGCCAGTCGTAGCGTCATGGGTATTGACAGTGCCCGGCCGGCAGGCGTCGGCGCAGCTAGATCCTCGAACTCGAGGGGCCAGTGCAGCGGGCACTGCATGTCGTCATCGCCGGGACGGCGGTCATCTACTCGTGGGACGCGCGGGCGGCGTGGCTGCGGTTCCTGTCCAGGGACTGATCACGCGGCCGCGCCCTGCCCGTGCCGGCCTGGTCAGGTGGCTGCTCGGGCATCGCGCCGGCGTTCTCGATGGGGATCCGGGTCCCTTCTGGCCTGACCGCGCGGGCCGGGACGCTGACCTCGAGGACTCCCTTGTCATACCGGGCGGTGACGTCCGCGGCGTCGACCCTGGCGGGGAGCCTGACCGCGCGGGCGAGCGATCCGTAGCGGAATTCCGAGCGGTACGGCCCGTTATCTTGCTGGCGGCGCTCGGCGCGTATAGTCAGGATCTGGCCGTCGACGGTGACCTCGATGTCGTTCTCCGGGTCCAGGCCGGGCAGTTCGGCCCGGATCACATAACGGTTGTCCCGGATCGCTTCCTCGAGCCGGAACACCTGGCCCGTCAGGAAGGGCGGGAACGGCGGCGGTCCTGTCCACGGGGACTCCAGCCAGTCGGCCAGGTCCGGGAACATAGCGCGGAACCTTGCGGGCGCCTGAGGGCGCGGCAATTTGGCCATGATGTCCCTCCACTGCACAGACGACCATGTTATCTGTTCTGGCCTAACTGGCCGCGAAGACCGAGCCGGCTGTGCCGCCTTTTCCTGCGGCTCTGCTCTGGCTGGCTGCATAGACCTGGCCCGCTCCTGCGGCCGGGCTGGCACCGCAGATCCGGCGTGCCCGTTGGCGGTGGCCGGCGGTGGGGATCCGGCTGGGCGAGCTGACCGGGCACAGGCTGGCTGGGGCTGCGGCGCGGGCCTCGCCGAGTCTGCATACCCGGGTATCCATCTGAGCAATTCAGCGCGGAAGGGCGCTTCGCACTCGAGCTGGCAGAGCACGCCCAGACCAGCTGCTGATACCCGGTGGATGAGTACGTACGAGGACGGCAGGTTGAGGCGTCGCAGAACGCTGGATGCACGCAAGGCTGATGCCTGCATCGTCTCGGTGTGCAGCCATTCGCGGCTGAACCTGAACGACTCCGCCCTGGACGGCTCGGCGAGCGGTGCCAGGAAGGCGCGCAGCGCTGTCAAATCAATGCTGACGCCGTCCCGGAGATAGCCGTGCGACCGGAACTCGTCCTCGAGCTTTGCGAGGTCGCCGTCTTCGTGCACGAGCCGTAGCACCCTGCCGAAGATCGGCGGGAAGCCGTCTGGTAGCCGGTCGACAGCGCCGAAGTCCAGCACGCCGAGGCGCCCGTCGCCAAGCAGGCGGAAGTTGCCCGGGTGCGGATCCGCGTGCAGGAGCCTAGCCCGCGCCGGACCCGAGAACAGGAAACGGATGATCATGACACCCGCCCGGTTCCGCTGGGCGGTCGTGCCGTCGGCGATGATCGTGGCGAGCGGGATGCCGTCAAGCCATTCGCTGACGAGCACGTGGTCGCTGACGGAGACCACGCGCGGGACGCAGACATCCGGGTCGCCGGCGTAGGCGGCGGCGAAAGCCTCTTGGGCAGCGGCTTCCAGCCGGTAATCGAGTTCCTCGGCCACCCTGTCCCGCAGCTCGGCCAGCAGCGGCTTGACGTCCAGGCCAGGCATGAACCCGCTGAAAAGCCGGGCGAAGCGGCTCAGCTGGTTGAAATCGCTCATCAGCGCCCTGTCCGCGCCCGGGTACTGGACCTTGACGGCAACCTGGCGCCCGTCGTGCCAGACGGCTCGGTGCACCTGGCCGATGGAGGCGGCGGCCGCCGGCTGGTCGTCGAACTCGGCGAAGCTGGCTCGCCACTGCTCGCCCATATCGCCCGTGAGCACCTTGTGAATAGCCTGGGCAGGCAACGGAGGCGCGGATTCCTGCAGCCTGGTCAGGGTGGCCCGGTACGGTTCGGCGATCTCGGGGGGCAGCGCGGCCTCGAATATCGACAGCGCCTGGCCGAGCTTCATCGCGCCGCCCTTGAGTTCGCCAAGAACCCTGAAGACCTGATCTGCTGTCCGCTGCTGGATTTCCTGAGTCACCAGCTCAGCTGATCGGCCGCCCAGGCGCTTCCCGGTTCCCAGCGCGGTCCGGCCTGCGAACCCGACCGGCAGCCTAGCCAGTCTGGCCGTGCGGGTGACAGCATGGCGGGGCAGATCGCTCATGTTCCCATCTTCCCCCATGCCGGTCATACTGCATCGCAGTGATCACATGCATCGCAGTGACCGCCAGTTACACCAGGCCAACTGCTGGCGACCACGGGCGGCATCGTGTCGACCACCGGCGTCGGCGGCCTCACCCTCGGCGGCGGGATCGGGTACCTGGCGCGGGCGCACGGCCTGTCCTGCGACAACCTGCTGTCCGCCGAGGTCGTCCTGGCCGACGGCCGCATCACGACCGCCAGCCAGACCGAGAACCCGGACCTGTTATGGGCGCTGGGCGGAGGAGGGGGGGAACTTCGGCGTGGTCACCGAGTTCGAGTTCCGCCTCCACCCGGTGGGCGAGATCTACGGCGGGCTCATGGCCTTCGAATGTGATGATGCCGCCGACGTCCTGCGGTACTTCCGCGGCTTCATCGCCGACGCCCCCCGCCAGTACGGCGGCTACCCCGCCTGGCACCAGGCGCCGCCGCTGCCGTTCGTCCCCGGGAACCGGGTGGGCGAGTCGTTCCTCGTCGTGGTGTCCTGCTGGACCGGCGACCCCCCCGTCTCACCCTGGCGAGAGATCCTGATGCTGGTCACTGGCGAAGGCCAGGCCAGCCAGCCTGCGGTCACGGCAGGCTGCGGCGGCCTGGACCATCTGATGCGCTGCCCGCTC
>JASHYW010000201.1 GCA_030042885.1 Streptosporangiaceae bacterium
ATCATGAGCCTGTGGTTCTTCGGCTGGGTGGGGACGCTGTTCCTGTCCTCGACACGGGTCATCTTCGCCGCCGCCTTCGACCGGGTGCTCCCGGACGCGGCGGCCCAGGTGTCGGAGAAGCGCCGGGTACCGATGGCCTCGCTGGTGCTCATGCTGCTGCCCGCGGTGGGGCTGGGCGCGCTGTACGCGTACAACACCACGTTCGCGGGCTACACCCTGGACGCCACGCTGGTCATCGCGGTGACCTACCTGTTCAGCGCGATCGCGGTGGTCATCCTGCCGCTGCGCAAGCCGGACTTGTGGTACGCCTCGCCGGCCAGCAAGGTCAAGGTGCTGGGCGTGCCGGTCGTGCCGGCGGCCGGGGTGGTCACGATCGCGCTGCTCGTGTTCAACCTCTACGAGTGGCTGTCGAACAGCACGTACGGCGTCAACCACAAGGGCTCGCTCGTCTACATGGGCGCGATGTACGTGCTGGCCCTCGTCATCTACGGCGGCGCCCGCATCATCCGCAATCGCCAGGGCATCGACCTCGGCCTGATCAACAAGGAAATCCCGGTCGAGTAAAAGCCTGCCGAACGTTGTCGTGGGCCGCTACCCCTGCCATAGCGTGGGTAACGGCCCACGATCTTTGGATGGGAGTTGTGCGTGAGCGAGCAGGGTGGGCGCGCGTTCCTGGTTACCGGGGCTAACACCGGAATCGGGCGCGCGACGGCGGAGGCGCTGGCCGAGCGGGGCGGGCGGGTTTTTGTCGCGTCGCGGTCCGCGGCCAAGGGGGAGGCGGCGGTCGGGGCGATCAGGGCCGCCACGGGGAACGATTCGGTGTTCTTCCTGGCGCTGGACCTGGCGGACCTGGAGTCGGTGCGGGCATGCGCGGCGGCGTTCCTGGCCCGTGGGGAGCCGTTGCACGTGCTGATCAACAACGCCGGGGTGGGCGGAGCGCACGGCCTGACCAGGCAGGGGTTCGAGATGGCGTTCGGGGTCAACTACCTCGGGCACTTCGCCTTGACGCAGTTGTTGCTTGAGCGGCTGACCGGCAGCGCGCCGGCCCGGATCGTGAACGTGTCCAGCGACGCCCACTACGACGCCAAGGGCATCGACTTCGAGGCGCTGCGCCGGCCCGCGCGCAACATCACCGCGCTGCACGAGTACGCGGTGTCCAAGCTGTGCAGCGTGCTGTTCACCCAGGAACTGGCCCGTCGCCTGGCGGGTACCGGGGTCACGTCGTACGCGCTGCACCCGGGCGTGGTGGCCTCGGACATCTGGCGGCGGGTGCCGTGGCCGGTGCGGCCGCTGGTCAAGCGGCGCATGCTCTCGGTGACCGACGGCGCCGCGACGTCGCTGGCCTGCGCCACCTCACCGGACGTGGCGCAGGCCAGCGGCCGGTTCTACGACAAGTGTGCCGAGCGCGAGCCGAGCCCGGTCGCCACGCCCGAGCTGGCCGCGGAGCTGTGGCGGCGCAGCGAGGAGTGGACCGCTCCGTATCTGGCCGGCGACCAGACCGGCGCCGCATTATCCAGGCTCCGGCCGCGAGTACGGGCCTTCGGGCCCGTGCGAGCGGCTTCTTGGGGTCGGTTCGGGGCTACGGCGAGAACCACTGCGGGAAGCCTGGATAATGCGAACCTCTGAATAAGCAGAGCATGATCGTCGTCGGCAGCGGGCACGTACACCATCTACCGACATGATCGCGGAAGCTGGGGGGCCATGGATCTTCCCGTCAACCCGCCGGTCGCGCCGATGCTGGCCAAGCCGGTGGACGCCATCCCGAGCGGGGACTACGTGTTCGAGCCGAAGTGGGACGGCTTCCGGTCGATCGTGTTCCGCGACGGCGATGAGATCGAGATCGGCAGCCGGAACGAACGCCCGATGACCAGGTACTTTCCCGAGCTGGTGGCCGCGATCCGGACCTGGCTGCCGGAACGCTGCGTGATCGACGGGGAGATCGTGGTCCCGGACGCGGCAGGCCGGCGGCTGGACTTCGAGGCGCTGCAGCTGCGGATCCACCCCGCGGCCAGCCGGGTCGAGCTGCTCTCGACGCAGACGCCGGGACACTTCATCGCGTTCGACCTGCTCGCGCTCGGGGATGCCGACTACATGGAACGGCCGTTCGTCGAGCGCCGGGCCGCGCTCGAGGGCGTCCTGGCCACGGCGCGCTCCCCCATCCACCTGACCCCGACGACCACCGACCGGGAGGTGGCCGCCGGCTGGTTCAGCCAGTTCGAGGGCGCGGGCCTGGACGGGCTGATCGCCAAGCCGGCCGACGGGATCTACGAGCCGGACCGGCGGGTGATGCTGAAGGTCAAGCACGAGCGCACCGCGGACTGCGTGGTGGCCGGCTACCGGATCCACAAGAGCAGCAAGGTCCGCATCGGGTCCCTGCTGCTCGGCCTGTACAGAGACGACGGGAAGCTGGCCAGCGTCGGCGTGGTCGGCGCGTTCCCGATGGAGAAACGGGCCGAGCTGTTCACCGAGCTGCAGCCGCTGGTCACCACGTTCGACCAGCACCCGTGGAACTGGGCCGCGCACGAGGCCGGCCAGCGCACCCCGCGGGCGGCCATGGCCAGCCGGTGGAACGCGGACAAGGACCTGTCGTTCATCCCGCTGCGCCCGGAGCGCGTCCTCGAGGTCCGCTATGACCACATGGAGGGCCCGCGCTTCCGGCACACCGCGCAGTTCGTCCGGTGGCGACCAGACCGTGAGCCGCGCTCGTGCACCTACGCCCAGCTGGAGGAGCCGGTCGGCTTCGACCTGGGCGAGATCATGCGGGGCCAGCCGTCAGGGGGCCAGTCGTCAGGGGCAGAGCATGGCTGAACCGAAGATGGTCTTGGAGCTCGCCGGGCGCGAGGTCGCGATCAGCAACCCGAGCAAGGTGTTCTTCCCGCGGACCGGGCACACCAAGCTGGACATGGTGCGTTACTACCTGGCCGTGGCTGATGGGGCACTCGGCGGGGTGGGGGGCCGGCCGATGGCGCTCAAACGCTTCGTGAACGGCGCGGAGAGCGAGCCGTTCTTCCAGAAGCGGGCCCCGGAGAGACGCCCGGACTGGATCGAGACCGTCGAGCTGCGCTTTCCCTCCGGCCGCACCGCCGACGAGGTGGTGGTCACCGACGAGGCCGCGCTGGCCTGGGTGATCAACCTCGGCTGCATCGACCTGAACCCGCACCCGGTGCGCGCCGCCGACCTGGATCATCCGGACGAGCTGCGGGTCGACCTGGATCCGGTGCCGGGCGTGGAATGGCCGCAGATCAGGGACGTGGCCATGGTGGCCAGGGACGTGCTGGCCGATTACGGGCTGACCGGCTGGCCCAAGACGTCCGGGTCGCGCGGCATGCACATCTACGCGCGGATCGCGCCCCGCTGGTCGTTCGGCGAGGTGCGGCAGGCGGCGGTCGCGGTGGCGCGCGAGATCGAGCGGCGGGCGCCCGAGCTGGCCACGTCCAAGTGGTGGAAGGAAGAGCGACACGGCGTCTTCATCGACTACAACCAGAACGCCAAGGACCGCACGGTGGCGTCCGCGTACTCCATCCGCCCCGTCGCCGACGTCCGGGTCTCGGCCCCGCTGACCTGGGACGAGGTGCCGTCGTGCGATCCGGCCGAGTTCACCATCGAGACCGTCCCGGCGCGGCTGGCGGCCGGTGGCGATCCGTGGGCGGACATGGACGAGGCGGCCGGGTCCCTGGACGGGCTACTCGAGCTGACGGCCAGGGACCAGGCGGCGGGCCTGCCCGACGCGCCGTGGCCGCCGCACTACGAGAAGCAGGCCGGGGAGGCGCCCCGGGTCCAGCCGTCCAAACGCCGCGCCGGTGTCGCCCCTCCCCCGGCGCCGGGCAAGAGCGCCGGGCCCACCGGAAGGCGGCGCAGCACGATGCCGCTGATCGAGATCGCCCGGGCGGAGACCAAGGACGAGGCACTGGCGGGCCTGGACCGCTGGAAGGCACGGCACCCGTTGGTCTGGCCGCGGCTCGAGCCCGCCGATGTCCTGGTCGACTCGATGCGCGGCCGGAGCTCGAGCTGGTACCGGATCCGGGTCAACCTCCGGCACGTGCCCGAGGCCGAGCGCCCGCCGCAGGAACCGCTGGACGTCGACTACGACCCCTGGGCCGGCTTCCGGCCCTAGCCGCCCCTCAGCCGCGTGCACCGTAGCTTCTGCGGGGAGGATTCGGGTTTATGGGATGATTTGAGGGATCATAGTGCACCGGATCCTCCCCGAAGCCCGGATCCTCCCGGATAATCCAGGGCTGGACGCACCAGGGGACACACAGACACCACGGCGCGTGCCTGGAGGGGTAGAAGGGTCTATAAGGGTAGGAGGGTCTGTGGGGGCAAGAGGGTCCGCGGGCTTGGAGTCTCCGCGGCCGCGGGGGGCTCCGGGAGGCTTGCGGGTTCGCCCCACCGGGCTGGCCCTGCCGCCGGTGGCCGCGGCCACCGCGGGAGCCGCCTGCATCTCCAGCTCGGCGGTGCTGATGCGGCTGGCCGACACCTCCCCCAGCATCACGGCCCTCGGCCGGTGCGCCTTCGCCCTCCCGCTGCTCGGCGGCCTGGCCGTGGCCGAGCGCAGGCGCGGGGCACAGCGGCTGCCGTCGCGCAGCCGCTGGCTGGCCCGGCTGGCGGGCCTGTTCCTCGCCGGTGACCTCATCTTGTGGAGCCACGCAATCGACGCGATCGGCGCCGGGCTCGGCACCGTGGTGACCAACCTGCAGGTGCTCATCGTCTCGCTGCTCGCCTGGCTGATCCTGGGCGAGCGTCCGCGGCGCTCGCTCGTGCTGGCCTCCCCGGTCATGCTGACCGGGCTGGTCCTGGTCGGCGGGCTGGCCGACGTCGGGGGCGGGCGGGCCTACGGCGCCGACCCGGCGCTGGGCGTGGCGTACGGCGCGGCCGTCGCCGTCATCTACGCGATCTACATCCTCACCCTGCGGCAGGCCACCTCGTCCATGGGCCCGCGCGGAACGAGGAGCGCGGCCGGCCCGCGCCCTGCGGTGGCCGGAGTGCTGTTCGAGGCCACGGCCGGCGCGGCCGCCGCGGCGGCGGTGCTGGGTTTGGTGCTGCACGACTACCGGCTGGGACCGGCCTGGCCGACGCTCGGCTGGCTCGCGCTGCTCGCACTGACCTCGCAGGTCATCGGCTGGCTGCTGATCACCGTGTCGATGCCGCAGCTGGCCGCGGGGATGATCGGCGCGCTGCTGCTGATCCAGCCGGCCGGCTCGGTGGCGCTCAGCTACGCGTTCCTTGGCGAGCGGCCGTCCGCCCTTCAGGTCCTGGGCGTGGTGCTGGTGCTCACCGGGGTGGTCGTCGCGGTCAGCGGGAGCGCTCCGCAGGCCCGGGGTTCGCGGGTCCGCCCCGGGGCCGGCTACTCGCGGCGCAGCACCAGGATCATCCGCCA
>JASHYW010000031.1 GCA_030042885.1 Streptosporangiaceae bacterium
GATGCGAACATAATGTGCATAATGTGATTTAGGCTGATGGTAAAGACGGTCGGCATAGTGTGTCAACAGAAGGTCCCCACGAATCCCGGCCGTCAGGGCCGGGAGAAATAGGGAAGGTCAATCGGGCCGCTTTGCCGCCGATCTGCTCTTCCATGATTGCCAGCGGAGGGCGCCAGCCACGCGGCGTGACAACGCAAGCCCGGCCCTTCAGCTTGAGGGCCGAGAAGCTGACGGATCACATCAGCTGGCCGTCCCGGCGCGTCCTGCCAGCTCCGCTGGCTCAGGACTGGCCGCCTCCGCGGCGGTCCCGGTCGTCAGCTCGTAGCGCTCCACCAGCACCAGCAGTTCCGCCAGGAACCCGTCACGGAGCCGTTCAAGCTCGGCGACTGAGCGGCCGTCCGCCTGGCGCTGGCAGCCCTCGATCATCCTGTCCCGCAGTTCGGGCGTGAGCGGCGGCGCTTGCAGCCTGGTCCACGGCTCTTCCAGGGCGGCCCCGAAGTGGTCCAGCATGTGCGCCATGCCGCCGCCGCCTCCGGCCAGGTGGAACGTGAGACACGGGCCCATCAGCGCCCACCGTAGGCCCGGGCCGAAGGCGATCGCGGCGTCGATCTCCTCCACGGTGGCCTCGCCCGCCGCGACCATGTGCAGCGCCTCCCGCCACATGGCCTCCTGCAGCCGGTTCCCCACGAAGCCAGGCAGTTCCTGGCTCAGCCGCAGCGGGCGCTTGCCCGTGCTCGCGTAGAAGCGGACCAGCCAGTCGACGGCGGCCGGGTCGGTCCGCTCGCCGCCCACCACCTCGACCACGGGGATCAGGTAGGGCGGGTTGAACGGATGTCCGACCACGCAGCGTTCCGGGTGCTGGCAGTCGGCCTGCAGCATGGTCATGGCGAACCCCGACGTGCTCGACGCGATGATCACCCCCGGCCGGGCGGCGCGGTCCGCGTCGGCCAGCACCCGCCGCTTGACCGGCCCGTCCTCCGGCGCGTTCTCCTGCACCAGGTCGGCATCGGCCACCGCGGCGGCCAGGCTGTCGTGGAAGATGAGCCGGTCCGGGCTCGCGCCCTCGCGCAGCCCCATCCGGCCCAGCAGCGGCCAGTTCGCCTCCACCATGCGGAGCAGGTCGGTACGCGCGTCAGGCGCCGGGTCGTAGACGTCGACGTCGAAGCCCGTGCGCAGGTAGTGCAGCGCCCACCCGCCGCCGATCACCCCGGCTCCTACGATCGCCACCCGGCGTGCCTGGTCCGGTTGTACAGCGGTCATCTGCACCACCCCTCCAGCCCCTCACCCGTCTCGTTACGTGCCTGGCCCAGCCGGCTCGTGGTCGCATGCCTCGTCCAGCCAGCCGGCGATGAGCTCGCGCAACTCGGTCCGGTGCCAGGAGAAGGCGTGGTCGGCACCGTCCACCTCGACGTAGCGGCACCAAGGCCCGGCCCGCGCCCGCAGCTCGCGGGCCTGCGCGACAGGCACCCACCAGTCCTCGGTTCCGTGCACGACCAGCAGCGGCCTGGGCGAGATGGCGGCCACGGCGTCCAGCGGGTCCAGCCGCCGCGCCACCTCCTCCAGCTGGGCGGTGAATTCGGTCGGCGTGGCCTGAAGGAACCTGGTGAACTCGTTCTCCACCAGCTCGGGGTCCAGCCTGAGGCTGGTGCTGAGCCGCGCGGGCGCGCCATACACGGCCACCGCGCGCAGCCGGGGTTCCCGGGCCGCGGTCACGATGGCGGCCCAGCCGCCCATGCTGTGGCCGACCACCGCGATCCGGCCGGAGTCCACCTCCGGGTCGTCGGTCAGGTAGTCAACCGCCGCGATCACGTCGTGGGGAATGGTACGCAGGTCGTAGCGGCCCGCGCTGCCCCAGCAGCCGCGGTAGTGGAACACCAGCGAATTCCAGCCCCGGTCTCGCAGCAGGACCGCGAGGTCGAGGCCCTTCTCCAGGCCCGGGCAGCCGTGCAGCAGCAGCACGGTGGGCTTCGGCTCCTCGCCGCGGGCCAGGTAGAAAGTGCCGACCAGGCGATGCCCTCCGCTGTCGAAGGTAACGCCGACAATGCCCTCGTGTTCTAGGTGCAGCTCAGTAGCCCACATTGTCCAGGCCCTTGAGGCCCAGCATTTCCCGGGCTTCGGCCGGGGTGGCCACCTCCAGTGACAGCGCCTCGAGGATTCCCCTGATCTTGGTGACCTGGCTGGCGTTGGACTCGGCGATCTCGCCCTTGCCCAGGTAGAGGCTGTCCTCCAGGCCCACGCGGACATGCGAGCCCATGATCGCCGCCGCGGTGACGATGCCCATCTGGTAGCGGCCCGCCCCTAGGGTGGACCACTGGTAGGCGTCACCGAGCAGCCGGTCGGCGGTCCGCTTCATGTGGACGATGTGGTCGACGTCCGGGCCGATGCCGCCCATGGTCCCGAAGATGGTCTGCACGAAGACCGGCGGCTGGACCAGCCCCTGGTCCAGGTAGTAGGCGAGGGTGTACAGGTGGGAGGTGTCGTACGCCTCGGCCTCGAACCGGCTGCCGGTCTGCGGCCCGACCACCTTGAGCATGTATTCGATATCGGCATAGGTCGAGATGAAGGGCTCGGCCCGGGTGGACTCCAGGTACGGCTCTTCCCAGCCGTACTTGAACCGGCCCTTGTAGCGGTCGATCATCGGGAAGCTGCCGTAGTTCATCGTGCCCAGGTTCAGCGTGCACAGCTCCGGCTTCAGCTCGAGCACGGGTTGCAGCCGCTCCGCCACCGTCATGCCGGTTCCCCCGCCGGTGGAGAAGCTCACTACCACGTCGCTGCGTGCCTTGATCCCCTTCGCGTACTCGGCGAACAGCGCCGCGTCGGGCGAGGGACTGCCGTCGTCCGGGTTCCTCGCGTGCAGGTGTAGCACCGCGGCACCCGCCTCCGCTGCGGCTACGCCCTGGTCGACGATGTCACTGACCGTGTATGGAAGGTAGGGCGACATCGACGGGGTATGTCCGGAGCCGGTGAGCGCGCAGGTAATGATGACCTTGCCTGCCATCGTGCCACCTCTTCGTGTTCACGATACGAACGTTTTGTTACTCATGTGCAGCGTATCGACCTGCTCGGCACCGGTCAATATGCCAGCAGGCCTGCGCTGCAAGCCAGCGCGGAATCAGTCGAGCAGGTCGCGGATCTCGCTCGCGGTCTTGACGGCCTCCCGGCCGATCTCGCGCAGCCGCCGCGCCGAATTCATCGGCGCGGGGCCCCAGACGTTGACGACCGCGATCGGCGAGCGCCTGGAGTTCAGCACGGCCGCTGACGCGCCGGAGGAGAACTCCTCGTACTCCCGGTCGCACAGCGCGAACCCGGCCCGGCGGACCTCGGAGAGCTCACGTTCCAGCTCTTCCCGGTCGGTGACGGTGTGATCGGTATAGCGCGGCAGTTCCGTCGGCAGGATGGCGTCCCGCTCGTCACGGCCGAGCCAGGCCAGGAACACCTTGCCGCCGGAAGTGGCATGCAGCGGCAGCGGCTTATCCAGCCAGTTCGGCGCCATCATGTTCGGCGGCTCGACCTGGTCGACGTAGACGAGATTGAACCGCCGGGCAACGGCGAGCGTGACCGCCTCCCCGGTGCGCAGGCACAGGTGGGCCAGCAGCGGCCGGACCCGGCGGATCAGCGCGTCGTCGGTCACGGCCGACGCGACCACCGTGGCGCCGTAGCCGACCGTGTACCGTTGCGTGACCGCGTCCCGGTCGACCAGTCCGTGATGCTCGAGCGTGCGCAGCAGCCGCCATGCGGTGGCCCGGTTGATGCCGCAGCGGCGGGCCAGTTCCAGTACGGTCGGCGGCGTGCTGCTCGCGGCGACGGCCTTCAGCAGCACGATGGCCCGGTCGACCGCCTGAATGCGCTGGACGCCATCGGTAACCGGACCAGGCACTTCGGCGGTGCCCGCCACTGGGCCTGACATAAGGTGCAGCATAGCCACGATCCGTATGCGAGCCGAAGGGGCGCGGTGCCGCCTGGACTGAAGGATGCAGGGGGAAGGGGAGGTGGGTGGCGAGCGACGAGGCCCCGCCGCTAGAGGCGGCCAGGACAGCCCCGCCGCCACAGGCGGCCAGGACAGCCCCGCCGCCACAGGCGGCCAGGACAGCAAGGCGGCGCCTCGAGGCACCCCGGAGGCGAGCGGCAAGCAGATGACCTACGGATTGCTTGCCGCCCTCAGCTGGGGAGTCTCCACCTTGCTGGCCGCTGTGGCGGCGCGGCGCATCGGCACCCTGCGCACCGTGGTGCTCGGCGAGGCCGCCGGGCTGGTCGGTTACCTGACCCTGTTCTTTCTCGGCCACTTCTCCCTGTGCGGCGTGGGGACCACGGCCTGGCTGCTGGTCCTGGCCGGGATGATCGGAGTCGTGGGCTACCTCGCGCTCTACCGCGGTCTGGAGTCCGGGCATGTCGGCCTGGTCAGCGCGATCTCCGCGTGCTATGGCGGGGTGATCGCGGTGCTGTCTGTCGTGCTGCTCCGCGAGCAGCTGACCGTGGATGCCACGGTGGGCATCGTGGCCACGGTGGCCGGCGTCATGCTGGCGGTGATGCGCCGCGCGACCACGCCCGTCCCCGGCGAGCCTGCCGCCAGGGACCCAGCCAGCGGGATGCCGGCCTCGGCCACGGCGGTTCCAGCCGAGCCGGCCCCGGTCGCGGCGGCCGCGATGGTGGCCGCACCAGCCATCGGCGCGGCGTTCGGCTTGGTCGCGGCGCTCTGCTACGGCGTCGGCGGGTTCATGATCGGCCGTTACACGCGCAGCCTCGGCTGGCTGGTCCCGGTCGTGGTGGCCCGCGGCGGCGCGATGGTGCTGCTGCTCGGGCTGCTCGCTACCCCCCTGCGCGGGCCAGCCGGGACCCGCCTGGCACCGGGGCTCGCCTGGGCCCTCGCCGCAGGCGCGGTCGATGCGGCCGGGCTTATCTTCTTCGCCCGCGGCGGCCAGGTCGGGCTCGTGGCCGTGACCGCGGCCGTGTCGAGCGCGTACCCGGTCATCCCGCTGGTGGGCGGGTTGCTGATATTCCGCGAGCGGCTGCTGCCCCAGCAGGTCGGCGGGGCGATGCTGATCCTGGCCGGCCTCATCCTGCTCGGCCTCGGCTCGTAACCGCGAGCGTGGGCGGCTGACCCTGGCCGTGGCCGGGAGCCGGGCCTCCTCGGTGCATGATGGGCAGATGCCACTGTTCGCCTTCGAAGGCCACCAGCCGGATGTCAGCCCCGCCGCGTGGATCGCACCGACCGCCACCCTGGTCGGGGACGTGCGCGTGGAGGCGGAGGCATCGGTCTGGTACGGGGCCGTGCTGCGGGCCGATTTCGGGCCGATCCTGGTCCGGCGCGGGGCGAACATCCAGGACGGATCGATCCTGCACGGCGGGAGCGACCCGGTAACCGAGGTGGGTGAGGGAGCGACCATCGGTCACCTGTGCGTCGTTCATGGCGCGGTCATCGGCGCCGAAGCGCTCGTGGGCAACGGCGCCACCGTGCTCGACGGCGCGGTTGTGGGCCGCCGCTCACTGGTCGCGGCCGGCTGTACCGTGCCGCCGGCGATGATCATCGGTGACGGCATGCTGGCCGCCGGAGTTCCCGCGCGGATCGTCGGCGAGATCACCGCTGGGGCGAAGCAGTGGGTGGAGACGAATCCCGGCCTCTACCGTGAGCTGGCCCGGCGGCACGCTGCCGGGGTCCGTCCCGTCCCTGAGCCTCAGATCGGTGATGAGCCCTGGATAGCCCGCCGGGGGTTTGACGGGTTACCATCGCCCGGACGCCACCGGCAGCCGCCGGGCGTTGTGAGCCTGCGAGTCTGCCGTAACGGCCGGGGGGATGGTGCGTCATGGACAAGGACCTGGCTGAGCAGGTGGCTGAGATCGCCCAGCGCGTCGTGGCCAGCGGGGCGATCTCCGCCAACGGGCACGGCAACGTCAGCGTGCGGGTACCGGGTGCGGAGGAGATGTACTTCACCGCTGGCCCGTCGCTGCGCGGGCACCCCGCCTCGGCCGTCGTGCGGGTGGGGCTGGGTCGGCCGAAGCAGTGGCCAACATCCGCCGTGCCGTCACCCCGGGAGTCCCGGCCGTGCTGCTGGCCAACCATGGCGTCCTGGTCTTCCACCGCACCCCCGATCTGGCCATCCTGGTCGGCAGCGTCGTCGAGGAGGCCGCGCAGGCCGACATCAACACCAGCGGGCTCGGCGGCCCCGTGGAAGTCCCGCCCGATATGCGGGCCGCGGCCTTGCAGCGGGCCATGGCCTTCGAAAGCCGGGGAACGGTCCACGCCTGACCTGCTCGGCTGGCTCGCGGTCAGCCGGCGGGCTTCTCCCAGACCGATACGTGCTGGCGGCTTTCGCCGGTGAAGGGTTCCCGGCCCCACCCGGCCCACCGTTCGCGCAGCCGCAGGCCCGCGATCTGGGCCATCAGGTCCAGTTCGGCGGGCCACACGTAGCGGAACGGAATCGAGGTGTACTCGCCGCGGCCGCCGGTGAACTCGACGTAGTGCCCGCGCATTTCCTGCGTCGCGACGTCGTAGGAGTAGGCCACCCATCGTGCTGGGCTTACATGCCACGGCAGGATGTTCTGCCCGGGCGGCAGCCTGCGCAGCTCGGGAACCCTGACCTCGATCACGAAGCAGCCGCCGGGCTCGAGGTGCGCCGCCACGTTGCCGAAGCAGGCCACCTGGGCCTCCTGCGTCGTCAGGTTCATGATCGTGTTGAACACCAGGTAGGCGACGGAGAACGTCCCGTCTACCCTGGTGGTCGCGAAGTCGCCGATCGTCACCCCGATCGCGTCGCCGCCGGGCTTGGCGCGAAGCCGGGCCACCATCGCCCGGGACATGTCGATGCCGTGGACCGGGACGCCGCGCTGCGCCAAGGGCAGGGCGATGCGTCCGGTCCCGATGCCCAATTCCAGTGCCCGGCCGCCGTCGGCCAGCTCGGCCAGGAAGCGGACCACCGCGTTCACGGCGCCCGGCTCGAAGATCTCCGCCGACTCGTCGTACGTCGCCGCGGCACGCTCGCCGAAGTAGCCGTCCTCATCGTCCATCCGCGGACGCTACCTCAGGGAACCCCATGAGCGCACGCGGGTTTCCGGCCCGCGGCGGGGGAGGCCGGACCAGCGGCACCTGCCGGACCAGCTGGCTAGGCGGCGTGGTCGGCCGGCACGGATCTGAGCCGGGCGAGAATCGTCCTGATCAGCCTCACCGCGTAGTAACCGACCAGCAGCTAGGCTGGCCGGACCGCCCTGGGGGCGACGAGCAGGGACTGGGCGGCTACTCCCACCGGGCCGTCAAGGTCGGAAAGAACGGAAGTGGCGAGCCCGGCGCCACCGGTGGAGATGGCGGTCTGCGCGTCCAGGCAGATCCATTCGCCGACCGCGTCGCGGTGCAGGTGGACGGTGAGCTCGGGGTTGATGAACAGCCAGCGGTTCATGTCGAGCTCCCAGGAGACGCCGTTGCCGCTGTCGGCGATGATCAGCACGCGCTCCAGCGGGCCGGGCTCCTCGTCGGGCACGATCGGGTAGCGCATGCGTGCCCACAGCGTGGCGGGTCCGGGACCGCCGAGGCTTCCCCGGACCCGGCGCCACTCGATGGCCGAGATGTATCCGTCCGTCCAGCCAGCAGGCGGCCTGATCGGCGGCTCGTCCGGCAGTCCCGGGGGAGAGGGGACCCGGGGCTGCACCGGGGGACTGCCGGTCCTGAGCACCCGCCAGGCGGAGGCCCGGGCCACCTCGCGGCCGTCCGCGCTCGCGGTGGCCTCGAGCAGTTCAACCCTGCGGCCAGGTCGGGCCAGCCGGGCCTGGACGCTGATGTCGGCGACCGGGATGGTACGCAGGATTTCGCACGTGAAGCGCGTGATCATCATGTCTGCTCGCGGCTGGCAGCGCTGAAGAGCCCGGCCGAGCAGCGCGCTCGGCGGCCCGCCATGCTGGGCGCCGGTTTCCCAGGGACCGGTCGTGTGAGGTGTTGCCCGCCACAGGCCATCCCCCAGCGGGACATAGAAGCTCTCGGTCACCCAATGAAGGTTACTGGCCGGTCACCTGATGACACCCGGCCGGGGTGGCCGGGCCGGGCGATGACGGCATCGGCTGTGGTCGGTTGCTCAGAACAAGAGCATCAGCCGGGCGATCTTGCCATCGACCACCCGGTAGACGGTCAGGGCGGTCATCTCGGTCGGCATGCCCTCGAAGACGAAACCGCTGAGCTGTTCCTCGTCAACCACGAAGTCTCCGGCGACCATGCGGCTGGCCACGGTCACCTGCGGGCCGGGCTGTGCGCGGCATGGGCGGATGCCGGCACCACCGGGCCGACTGTTGCTTACTGCAGCAAGCGGATAATGAGATTACCTGAAGATAAATTTCAGACAAAGATCAGGTTCGTCGCCGAATATCGGATCGGCTCCCTCCGGTGCCATGCCGTGCGGCCGCACCGGGAATGCGCCGAGAGCGCCCCGCAGGGCCGCCCCCCGCCCGCGGGGCGCTCGCCACACTCCCGGGGCCGAGGCACCCAGGACGTGACACGCCGCCCCGGGGTCGAGGCCGGCGCGGCGCCAGCGGAGACGGCCGGGATTGCGTTTACCTCGCTGCGGAACCTTGATGTTTTCCTCCGGCCAGGATTGAGTACACCCATGTCTGAGCAACCTGCCGCCTTGCGCGCCTGGCATGCCGTCGTCGAGTCGGGGAACCCAGCGCTGCTGGATGACCTGCTGGCCGACGACGTGGTGTTCCGGTCGCCGGCCGTGTTCACCCCGCAGCGGGGCAAGGCGGTGACGACGCGTTACCTCAGCAGCGCGATGGTGGTGCTCGGCCCTTCGCTGCGGTACGTCGGACAGTGGCACGACCAGGCCAGCGCGGTGCTGGAGTTCGAGGCCGAGCTTGACGGCGTCTACGTCCAGGGCGTCGACATGCTGCGCTGGAACGAGCAGGACAAGCTGACCAGCTTCACGGTCATGGTCCGGCCGATGCGCGGGCTGCAGAAACTGGCCGAGCTGATGGCACCCCAGCTGGCGGCCGGCCCGGCCTGATCAGCCAGCGGCCCTCGAGCCCGGCTAGCCCGCCACGGGCCGGACTGCGGCATCGGCGACGGTGCCGTCAGCCCGGCTCCGCGGGTGCACGTCATCGATACGTACGCCTCCCGCAATCCCGCATGACGGACGCACCCATGCAAGACGGCCTCGATCTCGGCGCGGCTGCGCCCCGGGTCAAGCCGCAGCCGGGCCAGGCTGGCGGCGAACCGGTCGAGGTGGGCATCCAGCTTGTAAAACCGCCCGCGCCAGACGTGCACGACGTCATAGGTGCAGTCCGACCGAACCAGGCCGAGGTCCAGCACCGAGATCCTCGCGTCCTCGGTCGGGCAGTACCGCCCGTCAATCCAGGCCGCCCCGGCCGGCCACGGTGGCAGTGTCCCGGCATTCGCACCCGCTCCAGCCACCCGTACCTCCCGCGTCATCCAGGTCATCGAGCACAACCGACACTATCTGCCACGTGCCCGGCCACCGCGGCCCGTAATTGAGGTGACCCGTGGTTCACGGTCATCCCACAATGGGCCGGTGGACCCGGTTGACGCGGAGGGCTTCGCCCGTGATGGCTACGGTTTCGCGGTGGACGGATCAGATCCCTCGCCGGTGGCCCGGGCCATCGTGGCGGGACTGGCCACGGGGATCGTTCGGGTGGCTGACGGGCGGGAAGAACCACGGACATGAACGTCCAACTGAACCACACCATCGTCTCGTGCCGCGACCAGGAGCAGTCAGCGGCGTTCCTGACCGGGATTCTCGGCCTGCCCCCGGCCACCCGCTTCGGGCGGTTTCTCGTGGTGCAGGCAGACAACGGCGTCTCGCTGGATTTCGCCGAGACCAGGGGGCAGATCACCGCGCAGCACTACGCGTTCCTGGTCGGCGAGAAGGAGTTCGACGAGGCCTTCGACCGTATCCGCGAACAAGACCTGCCGTACTGGGCAGATCCCGCCCAGACCCAGCGCCAGGCCATCAACCACCGCGACGGCGGCCGCGGCCTGTATTTCGAGGACCCCGATGGTCACCTGCTCGAGATCATCACCCGCCCCTACGGCAGCGGCGGCTAACCCGGTCCCGGCCGGGCCGGGAAGCAACCGGATCACCGGGCCGCGGCTAACGGGATGACCGGTCCGCTCCGCCCGCGAACCGGTCACCGGGCCCGCGGTCAGCTCCGCGCGGCCGCGTCGCGGCATGCCTCCCGCCAGGACGGTCACGTCATGGCTGACCCAGACCTGGGCCGTCCCCACCGCGGCGGTACCAGGCCAGGGTGTCAGCTGGCGCGCCGGTAGGCGCGCACAGCCAGCGGCACGAACACGACGAAGATCCCGATCAGCCACACGGCGCTCTTCCACAGGCTTGGCCAGACCGGGCCGCCCAGGGCCAGCGCGCGCATCGTGTTGACGACGTAGGTAACCGGCTGGTTGTTGGCGAAGGCCTGCAGCCAGCCCGGCATGGTCGCGATCGGTACGAACGCCGAGCTGAGGAACGTCAGCGGGAACAGCCAGATCAGCCCGAACGCCTGGACCGATTCCTCGTCGCCGATGGCCAGGCCGGTGAAGGCGGAGATGCAGCAGATCGCCACGCCGAACACGATGGCGAGCACGAGCATGGCCACGGCCGGGACGAAGCCGTTGTCGAACCGGAAACCAACCGCGTATCCGACCCCGATGATGATCAGGATCGTCACGGTCATCCGTCCCGTATCGGCGACCAGGCGGCCGGTCAGCACCGCGGAGCGGGCCATCGGCATCGAGCGCAGCCGGTCGATCACGCCCTTGTTCAGCTCCATCGCCAGCGCGATGGCTGTGCCGAACGTGGCGAACGCCGCGGTCTGCGCGATGATCCCAGGTATCAGGTAGTTGACGTAGCCGCCGACGGTATGCACCGGGATCGCGCCGCCGAACACGTAGCGGAACAGCAGCACGAAGATCACCGGCTGGACCACGGTGAACACCAGGTACGCAGGCACCCTCATCCAGACCAGCAGGTTGCGCCGGGTGATGGTGAGCGTGTCACTCACCGCCCAGCCCGCCCGGACCCGCCGGCTGGGCGAGCTGACCGGGCCCGCGTGCTCAGCGATCGCCGTCAAGACCGTGACCTCGCTTCCACCTTGTCCTCCGCCCGGCTGCCGCCTCGGCGGCGACCCCGGGCGCCGCGCAGGCGCCCGCCGGCCTGATCGTCCTCGGCGGCGTGGCCGGTCAGGGTCAGGAACACATCATCCAGCGAAGGCCGGCGCAGCGTCAGCCCTCGCGTGACGACGCCTGCCACGTCTAGGCTGCGTACCGCGTCGATGAGCGCGTCAGAACCGCGACTGCCGACCCCCATGCTGACCACGCCTGTCTCCGGATCGGCATGCGGCTCCCCCTCGCCGATCGAGGCGATCGCCGCCACCGCGTCGGCGATCCGCTGCCGGTCAGGAACGGCGAACTCGACCACGTCGCCGCCGGCCCGGCCCTTCAGCTGTTCGGCCGTGCCCGCCGCGATGACCAGGCCGTGGTCGATGACCACGATCTCGTCCGCCAGCTCGTCGGCCTCGTCGAGGTACTGAGTGGTGAGCAGGATCGTCGTCCCGCCCGCCACCAGCGACCTGATGATGTCCCACATCCCCAGCCTGGACCGCGGGTCCAGGCCGGTGGTCGGTTCGTCGAGGAACAGCACGTGCGGATGGCCGACCAGGCTGGCGGCCAGGTCCAGGCGGCGCTGCATGCCCCCTGAGTAGTTCTTGGCCGCCCGGTCGGCCGCGTCGATCAGGTCGAATTCCTCCAGCAGCTCCACGGCGCGGCGGCGTGCCTGCGGCCAGCTCAGGTGGTAAAGCCGCCCGATGATCTCCAGGTTCTCCCGGCCGGTCAGCTCTTCCTGGATCGCGGCCGACTGGCCGGACAGCCCGATCGACCGGCGCACCGCGGCGGCTTCCCGCACCACGTCGTGACCCTCAACCACCGCGCGTCCCTCGTCGGGAAGCAGCAGGGTGGTAAGGATACGCACCGCGGTGGTCTTGCCCGCGCCGTTGGGGCCCAGCACGCCGAGCACCGTCCCGCGCGGGACAGACAGGTCGATGCCGCGCAGCGCGTGCACGTTCCCGAACGACTTGGTCAAGCCCTCCACGAGGATCGCAGGCTGCTCGCCGACCCCGTCGACTTGTGACATAGATCCTCCCATACCCCCGTCAACATCCCCTGCCCCGAACCTACTCCGGACGTGCCGAACCGAGCCAACCGGATTAAGCTCTGTACTTCGCCTCGGACGCGGACAAACGGCCCTCGAAGGCCGAGCTCGGCACCTGGCTGGCCGCCACGGAGCCCCCGGCCGCCCCGGAAGCCACGGAGGCCCCGGAGCCCCCGAACGCCCCGGAAGCCACCGAGGCCACGGTCACCGCGGATGCCACGGCCAGCGCGCCCAGCCCGACGAGCACGTAGCAGTCCGCCGCGACGAGCTGCCACGGCGTCAGGCCCAGCTCGTCATAGTGGCCGCCGCCGAGCGGGACCCGCCATATGAGCCCTGCCCAGCCGGCCACGGCGATGATCACGACGGCGAGCAGCCCCGCCAGACCGCCGAGCCGCGTCCCGGGCACCCGCAGCCGCCGGACGGCCGCCACCACTGCCACCAAGAGCGCGGGCACGGCGAGAACCCAGTGATGCGACCAGGAGATCGGCGATACGAGCAGGCCGGTCACGGCGCACAGCGCGAAGCCCTGTGCCTCGTCACCTGCCCGGCCGGCCCGCGCCGCGAGCGCGATCCCGGCCACGCCGACTGCCGCGGCGACCGGGAGCCACACCGATCCCACCGACAGCGTGTGCAGCACCCGTGCCAGGGCGCCGAGCAGGCTCTGGTTGGCCACGTTCTGGATCCGGCCCACGTGCGCCGGGTTGAGGAAGTTCATGTCCCAGTACTGGGCGGCGTCGCCGGGCACCAGCACGAAGCTCACCGCCACCGTACCCGCGAAGACTGCGCCGGCGGCCGCCGCCGCGCGGTACCGCCTGGTGGCCAGCAGGTAGACGGCGAAGATGGCCGGGGTGAGCTTCAGCCCGGCCGCGATTCCGATGCCGGCCCCCCGCAGGCGCGAAGGCAGCGCCAGGTCAGCCAGCACCAGCAGCGTGAGGAACGCGTTGACCTGGCCGTATTTCAGGTCGGTCCGTTCCGGTTCCAGCCAGATCGCGGCGGCGGAAAAGGCCAGCGCGAGCCGGACGGCCTGCTCGCGCCGCACCAGCGCGGGTCCCGGCGGCAGCCGGAGGGCCAGGTACGAGGTGACCGGCAGCGCGAGCACGGTCGCCGCGGTGACCAGCGCCTGACCGGCCGCAGCGGGCAGCCAGGCGAGCGGCGCGAACACGATCGCGGCGAACGGCGGGTAGGTGAACCGGAGCCCGAAGGCAAACCGGAGCTGATACAGGTGCGCCCCGTGCAGCACCGCGGCGCCGCCCGCGGCATAGATGGACAGGTCGCCGAACGCCGCCCTGCTCGTCACCGTCGCCATGCAGCACACGGCCGCGGACAGGACGTAACCAGCGGCGAGCCAGCGCCAGCCGCGGGGCAGGTTCGCTGGTCGCAAGGCCCGACAGCAGCTCAAGGCGCTACGGCAGCCCGCTGAGGAACCTGGCCACGATCGGGCCGCAGGTGGGCCCGCCGTTCCCGTCGGAGTCGACCACGAGCGCAGCGAACGCGATGTCCCCGTTGAACCCCATCAGCCAGGCGTCGGTCTTGAGCGGCTTGGTCGTCCCGTACTGCGCGGTCCCGGTCTTGGCGTAGGTTCCCGCCGGAAGCCCCTGGCCCGCGGCGGTGCCGCTGGAGACCACCGACGCCATCATCTCGTGCAGGTCGCTGACCAGCGCCGAGGGCAGCGTGCCCGTGGCAGCGCCGGCGCCGGATTTGCCCACGACCAGGCGCGGCGAGTGCACGGTCCCGGTATCGGCGGCCGCGGCGACCATGGCCAGGGCCAGCGGCGAGACGAGCACCCGCCCCTGGCCGATAGCCGTGGCGGCCAGGTCGGCCTCATCGGAGGGCTGGGGCACCGAGCCGCCAAAGGCGATCAGCCCGATGTGCAGCGTGCGGTCCAGCCCGAACATCGACGCGGCGGCCGGGAAGTCCGGCGGCGTCAGGTGGCCGGTGGCCAGCCGGATGAAGGCGGTGTTGCACGACTCGGTGAAGGCCTGCAGCATGGTCCCGACCGGCGCCTCGCCTTCGGCGTTGTGGAACACCTCGCCGTCCACCGTGACGGTGCCCGGGCAGCTCGCCGCCGAGCTCGGGGTGAGCCCGTGGGTGATCAGCGCGCCCGAGGTGATCACCTTGAACGTCGAGCCGGGCGGGAAGCCGCCGTCGAGGGCCTGGTCGAAACCGCCGGAGTTGACCGACACCGCGGCCAGCACCGCTCCGGTCGAGGCGTTCACGGCGACCAGCGCGGCGCTCCGTGTCACGGGAGCCAGCGCCGCCTCGGCGGCCATTTGTACCGAAGGGTCGATCGTGGTCCGGACCGGAGTTCCGGGGTGCGGCGGCAGCGTGGCCAGCGCCGCGACGGTCGTGCCGGTCTTGCTGACCACGGTGACCGTGGCTCCCGGCTGGCCGGCCAGCTGCTTCTCGTCGGCCTGCTCCAGGCCGGTCTGGCCGACGACGCTCTGCGCGTCGTAGGGCGCGCCGAGCTGGCCGAGTTCCTGGGCGGTGATCGGCCCTACCTCGCCGACCAGTCCCGCGGCCAGGCCCGGAGTGATGGCGCTGCGCGCGGTGCTCGCCTGGAACACCGTGCCGGGGATCGGGTAGATGGTCGGCTGAATCTGGTCATAGCGGGCCCGGGACACGGTGAAGACCGGCTCGAAGTACGTCGGGTGGGCCCTGGCGGCGGCGATCGCGCTGTCCGCCTGGCTGGTGGTCGCGCCGACGGAGACGAGGGCCGCCCGTACCGCCAGAGCGTTCTTGATCCGGAGCCCCTCCACGCCGATCGTGACCACCTGCCCCTGGGTGGTCAGCGCCGCGCCGTCCCTGCCGAGGATCGCCGCCCGGGTCGGCCAGATCTTCTGCAGCGACAGCTGGTCGCCCGGCCCCAGCTGCGGCGCGATCGTGGCGGGTGACCACCGGACCAGCCACCGTCCGCCCGCTTGCACCAGGTGCAGCTCGGATTTGATGGTGACGGCGCCCAGGCCCTCCAGGCCGAGCCGCTCGGTGATCGGCTCGGCGGCCATGGTTCCCGTAGTTTCCAAAGTGCCCGCTGTGAAGGTGGCCTGCTGGACCGACAGGTGAGTGAACGCCGCCTGGTTCACCGCGGTGAAATCGGCCGGCGGATTCTCCACCAGGCCGCGCATGACGGTCCAGTCCTGCGCGGCCCAGGCGGACAGGTAGGCGCTCGCCGTCGTCTGCGGCTGCGGTGCCGAGCTGCTGCACGCGCTCAGCAGCCCGGTGACCAGCGCCGCGGACCCGACGGCTCCGGCGGCTACCGCAGCCGGACGGCGCCGGAGCCGCGATGCTCTCGTGCCCATAGCCAGCAAGGGTATCGGTGTACCGGGGCGTAATGTCGGTGCTCCACGCTATGGTCCGGGCCATGCTCATGTTGCACACGTCCGACTGGCATCTTGGGCGTTCGCTGCACCGGGCCGATCTCCGCGCGGCGCAGGCGGCGTTCCTTGATCACCTAGTCACCACGGTCCGGACCGAGAAGGTCGACGTGGTGCTGGTGGCCGGCGACGTGTACGACCGCGCGGTGCCGCCGGTCGACGCGGTCGAGCTGTGCGAGGACGCCCTGCTCCGGCTGCACGCCACCGGAGCGAAGATCGTGCTGATCAGCGGCAACCACGACTCCGCCCGTCGGCTTGGCTTCGGCGGCGCGCTCCTGGATCAGGCCGGAGTGCACCTGCGCACCCAAGTCGCCAGGCTGGCCCGGCCGGTCTTGCTGGAGGATGCGCACGGGCCGGTGGCCGTGTACGGGGTGCCGTACCTGGAGCCCGACGCGGTCCGCGAAGAACTGCCGCCAGCCAGCGAACCGGCCGACCCGCAGCCGGTACCGCGCGGGCACGCGGGAGTCCTGGGCCACGCGGTCCGCTGCATCCGGGCCGACGCGGACGCCCGCGGCGTACGCCGCCGGGTGGTCATGGCCCACGGGTGGGTCAGCGGGGGAGCGGCCAGCGACTCCGAGCGCGACATCACTGTCGGCGGAGTCGGGCAGGTGCCCGCGGCGGTGTTTGCCGGGTTCAGCTACGTCGCGCTCGGCCACCTGCACGGCCAGCAGACGCTGGCCGGGCACCTGCGGTACAGCGGCTCGCCGCTGCCCTACTCGTTCTCCGAAGCGTCCCACCGCAAGGGCAGCTGGCTGGTCGAACTCGACGCCGGGGGGGTCAAACGGGCCGAGCGCGTCCCGGCGCCCATTCACCGCAAGCTGAGCGTGCTCCGCGGCCCGCTCGGTGACCTGCTCGGCTCGGCGGCCTACGCGCGGTATGAGGACGACTTTGTCTCCGTCGCGCTGACCGACATGACCCGTCCCGAGGGGGCCATGGACGCCCTGCGGGCCCGGTTCCCGCACATCCTGGTGCTCACCTTCGAGCCCGAAGGCGCCCTGCCCGGCCGCCGCGGCTACCGGGCCATCCTCGCCGGGCGTGACGACCTGGCCATCGCGGCGGAGTTCGTCAAGCACGTCACGAACGCGCCGGTCACGGAGGGCGAACAGCGGCTCCTGACCGAGGCGTTCCAAGCCGTCCGGGTCCAGGAAGAAGCAGACTGATGCGCCCGCACCGGCTGCGGGTGACCGCGTTCGGCGCGTTCGGCGGCACCGTCGAGGTCAGCTTCGATGACCTGGCCAGCGCGGGCCTGTTCCTGCTGCACGGCGAGACCGGCGCGGGCAAGACCACGCTGCTGGACGCCATCGGGTTCGCCCTGTACGGCCGGGTCCCCGGTGAGCAGGGCAAGGCCCGGCGGCTGCGCTCGGATCACGCGGCCGCCGGCACGCCGACTGAGGTCCAGCTCGAGGCGACCATCGGCGGGCGGCGGATGCGGATCACCCGCAGGCCCGAGCAGGAACGCCCGAAACGGCGGGGCGGCGGGACCACCACCGAGCAGGCGAAGATCCTGCTCGAGGAGCATGGTGCCGGCCGATGGCGGGCCGTTTCTACCCGCCTGGGCGAGGCGGATGAACACATCAGGGACCTGATGGGCATGTCCGCCGACCAGTTCTACCAGGTCGTGCTGCTGCCCCAGGGGCAGTTCGCGCAGTTCCTGCACGCCGACGCCGAGGACCGGGCCAAGCTGCTGCAAAAGCTGTTCGGCACCGACCGGTTCCGCAAGGTGGAGGACTGGCTCG
>JASHYW010000006.1 GCA_030042885.1 Streptosporangiaceae bacterium
GCGGAGTTCCTCGGCAAGGTAGAAGGCTCCGACGAACTCAGGCGGCCTATCCCGCTGCACGAAGACGACGTGCTCGTCCTCGATGGGGCAACCCAGGCGGGCACCGCCGACCTGGCCGTGATCCAAGCCGCCGCGAAACAGGCCGGAGCCAGGCTCAACCCCGCGGGCGACACGGAACAGCTCGGGTCACCAGAGGCCGACGGCATGTTCCAGCTGCTCGCGCAGGATGTTCCCTCCGCCGAACTCCACGAGGTCCGGCGATTCGATGCGCACTGGGAAGCGGACGCGTCGGTGCGGCTGCGGGCCGGCGATTTCGCCGCGATCGCCGTATGACACCCGTGGCCGCATCAGGGGAGCCGGCGCGGAAACCGCCTACCAGCGCGCCGCGGGCGCCTGGCTGGCCGACCACCTGCAGGGCAAGGACGTTCTCCTGCTGGCCGGATCGAACGCGGAGGCCGCCGAGCTGGCCCGGCGGGTACAGTCCAGCCTCGCCGAGCTCGGCCAGGTCGGGGCAGGCAAGGCCGCCCTGTCGGACGGGAACCATGCCGGGGTCGGTGACCTGATACGTGCCCGGCTGAACACCGAAATCGACGCCGGAGGCCAGCGTCTCGCCAACCGGGACACGCTCAGGGTCACGTCCATCCGCGGGCCTGAGGTCGAGGTGCGCCGCCAGCGACAGGGCGGCACCTGGACGGCGCCGTTCAAGGTGCCCCGCTCCTACCTGGAGTCCTCCGCGGAACTCGCGTACGCCACGCTGCCGCCGAGGTGGACTGCAGGCATCGGCCCGGTGCTCCCTTGCTGTACAAGGCCCGATGCGATGCCCACGAGGAGCGGGGCCTTCACTCCCCGTAGGTGCCGCGCGCATGACCATCACGAATCTGGCGGCCACCTGGGGACCACACGTTGTGCATCCGATCGGACAATCCGCATGTCGCTACATCAGCCACTACCCCCGCTGGACCAGGCTGACCAGCCCAAACGCTAGACCAATGTCCTAGTACTGCGGCACTAGGCGTCGGGGTGGATGGTGGCCCAGTCGGCGGCCATTTCGATCACGGTCCACTTGTGCTCGGCGGCGGCGGCGAGGATCTGGCCGGTGCCGCTGCCCAGGATCGGATCACGGTCGTAAGCGTATTCCCGGTCGCCGTCAGTGTGGTGGACGACCAGTTCCAGGGTCCGGCGCGGGCTGGCTGCGGTCCACTGGAGCATGGCCAGGTCGCCGTCGGTGTTCCCGGCGGCCAGGATCGGCCGCTGGCCGATGTGCCGGTGAATCGAGCTGGGCTTTTGCGGGCCGTCGTTGATGATCTCGATCTTGGCGGTCTTGACCAGCTCGGGGCCGCCGTCCCCGGCGCGGAACTCGGTCTCGCCGACGCTGCCGATCACCCGGTGCGGCGGCAGGCCGTAGACATCAGCCGTCCAGGTCCGCATGAAGTCCGTGCCGCCGCCGGAGAAGATCCAGCAGGAGAAGCCGTGGCGGTCCAGCAGGCTGAGCAGCTCCAGCATCGGCTGGTACACCGTCGCCGGGTAGGGCCGCCCGAAGCGGGGGTGCCGGGCCGCGGCCAGCCAGCTCCGGCAGGCGGCGTCGAACTCCTCGGTGGTGATGCCCGCGTGGGTGAGCGCCACCAGGTCGATCAGGGCCGCCATCCCGCCCGCGCGCAGCTCTTCGAGGCTGGTGGGATGGCCCAGCTCGGCCGCCCGGTCCAGCGCGAAGGCCAGCTGGGCGTACACGGGCTGCTCGGTCCACAACGTGCCGTCGTTGTCGAATACCGCGACGCGGTCGCGCCCGGGGACGAAATCCGGCGAATCAGGATCGGTCACGGCGGCAACGAACTCTACGATCGACTGCCTGGCGGCCGTCTCACGCCAGCCCGGCAACTCATTGGCGCTCATCGGCCGCCTCCAGCGTCTGTGTCGATGTTGGCCCTGATCGGCTCATCCGGTGCAGCGTAAGCAGGTTGTCCTGCGGATAACTCATCCCGCCCGGGTGACCCGGCATAAGAGAACGCGGCTCGCCGCGGCAGAGCCGTTGCCTGCCGCAAGGCCCTGACGTGCAGTTCAGCCTCCCGCCAGCACAGGTGCCGTTGCAGTATTAAGAGTGTGACGACTGTCCGAATCGCGCACGCCGAGCCTCGGCCCGGGAGGCTGGCCAACGGCGAATTCCAGACCGTCGGCCATCTGGTCGTGCTGGCCGACGACGCGGGACACCGGGCCGTACCCATCTGGATGCGGGATGCCGGCGACCTGGCGGACCTCCTAGAACGGCCCGCCGATCAGGTCATCACCGACGGCGTGCCGGCCGAACTCACCACTGGGCTGCTTGGCGCGGCCCGTACCCGGGTGACCGGGGTTGACATCGACGTGACCGACGCCGCCGCCGGCGAGCTGAGCCCGGAGGTCACTGTGACGCGCATCGGGCTGGTCGGCCCAGCCGGAACCCGGCAGGTCACCGCGGACCTCGGCCTGGGCCTAGCCCTGGCCGCCGCCGCGGGCGCCCCGGTCCGGCTGGCCGACGCGGTGGTGGACCGGCTGGCCGTCCCGGTACCGGGCGATGACCTGCTCACCCCGTTCCTCGACCGGGTGCCGCAGCCCGCCCGGACGCAGCCCGGCCACGGGCTGCCGGGCTGGCCGCTCGCCACGCTGCCCGCTAGGCGGCCCCGCTAC
>JASHYW010000202.1 GCA_030042885.1 Streptosporangiaceae bacterium
CCGTGCGCGCCCGCGGTGACCACGGCGTGGCGGGAACCGGCGGCGACGAGTTCGGCCGCGGCCCGGCCGGCGTCGGCCAGCCCGCTGACCGGCCGGCCGAGGACGGCAGCGGCCTCGGACTCGTTCACCACCAGCCAGTCAGGTCCCTGGCCGGCCAGCGCAGCGGCCGTTCCGGGAGTTTGCGGTGCTGGGGCCAGGTTGAGCACGCAGGGCGTGTCGCGGGCCCGGATGAGCGCCGCCGTGATCGTTGGGACGGGGATCTCGGCGCTGATGACCAGGATGTCGCGGGGACCGGCCAGAGCCGCGGCGACCTCGGGCGGGCCGGCTTCGTGGTTGGCGCCCGGCGCGACCGTGATGAGGTTCTCCCCCGCGCCGTCGACGGCGATCATGGCCAGGCCGGTCGGCACCCCGGCCACGACCCTTATGCCGCCGACGTTGACCGTCTCGGCCCGCAGGGCGGCCAGCAGCCGCCCGCCGAACTCGTCGTCGCCCACGCAGCCCGCCATGCGTACCTCGGCGCCGAGCCTGGCCGCCGCGACCGCCTGGTTGGCGCCCTTCCCGCCGGGCGTGAACCGCGCCGCCGAGCCGACCACGGTCGCGCCCGGGCCCGGCAGTCGGGGCACGGTCACCGAGATGTCCATATTCAGGCTGCCCAGCACGGTCAGGCGAGGTCGTGTCGTCATCCCCGCACGGTAGCGCGTGCGGTGCGCGGGCTTGACGGGCCATGCCGGCCAGCCTTGAATGAGGTGCTGTGATCGACCCCGACTCGGCCGTGCCGCCATACGAGCAAGTCGCATTCATGATGCGGGACGAGATCGCCGAAGGCAGGCTGACCGGCCGGATTCCTTCCATCCACACGATCAGCGAGGCTCACGGGGTGTCACACCGGACGGCCGCCCGGGCCCTGTCGATCCTGAAGGGCGAGGGCCTGATCGTCAACGTGCCCGGCAAGGGGCACTACGTGCGCGGACACGAGGCGTAAGCCCGGGCGGGCCACTTTGGTGGCACTGGGATGCGCTGGAGACCGGGAGTGACTAGGGTGATCGGGTGCAACCGTTCCTCTTGCTGTCCATCCGGGCCGACGACGCCGCGGCCGATAACGAGTACGCGTCGTTCCTGAGCCTGGCCGGGCTGGAGGAACGCGACCTGCACCGGGTGCGGCTGGACCAGCGGGCGCTGGGCAATATCGACCTGCGGGACTGGTCGGGGATCTGGCTCGGCGGCGGGCCGTTCAACTACTCCGACCCGGAGGAATCGAAGCCGCCGGTGCAGCGCCGGGTGGAGGCCGACCTGCGCGGCCTGCTGGACTCGGTGGTCAGGACCGACTTCCCCTTCCTTGGCGCCTGCTACGGCATCGGCGCGCTCGGCAGCCATCAGCGCGGGGTCCTGGGGCGCCGCCACGCCGAGCCGGTTGGATGCGTCCGGGTCAGCCTGACCCCGCCGGGCCGGCGTGACCCGCTGCTGCGGGAACTGCCCGACACGTTCGACGCCTTCACCGGCCACAAGGAGGCGATCAGCAAGCTGCCCGGACACGCGGTCCTGCTGGCCAGCTCGGCGGCCTGCCCGGTGCAGGCGTTCCGGATCGGCTCGAACGTCTACGCCACCCAGTTCCATCCCGAACTGGATGCGGCCGGCCTGTGCACCCGGATCGAGGTGTACAAGCACGCCGGTTACTTCCCCCCCGCCCAAGCCGAGGAGCTCAAGGCGCTGGCCTGGCGCAGTGACGTCCGGCACCCGCCGACCATCTTGCAGTCGTTCGTCCGGCGCTACGGGCGGGGCCGCACGGGGCGGCCGGAGGCCGCCGCGGCCGGTATCAGCGGCAGCCGGGACGGCGGCTTGACCTCGGCCAGCCGTAGGTAGGTGACCAGCCGCTGCCCGCCCCGGGCCGCGAGGCTGGCCAGGACCCGCTGGAGCTCGGCGACGTCGCGGGCCACCACGGTGAGCAGGTAGTCCGTCTCGCCTGCCACGTTGTCCGCCGCGATGATCTGCGGCAGGGCCCGGATCTGGTCATCGAACACGCCGCTGGAACGCGGGTCGTGCCGGGCCAGCGTGGCGGTCACGTAGACCTGCAGCGGGAAGCCGACCGCAGTCGGGTCGAGCTCGGCCCGGATGATGCGGATGACGCCGGACTCCTTGAGCCTGCGGACCCGGTGCAGGGTCGCCGCGGGTGACAAGCCGACCAGACGGGCGAGCTCGACGTTGGTCCGGTCCGCGTCCTCCTGCAGCGCAGTGAGCAGGTAGAGATCAACATCATCAAGTGAGATGGCCATGTTACAAAATATTATATCGTCAGGTTGCCTCACTCACGAATTCTGTACCGCGGCGTGGCCACGATGGATTCATGAACACCAACCGCCGCCACGCCATCGCAGCCCTCACTGGGGCCGGGCTGCTCTGGGGTACCACCGTGCCGCTGTCCAAGCTGGCCCTGGAATGGCTGCCGGCGGGCTGGCTCACCGCCACGCGCTTCGGCCTGGCCGCCGCGATCCTGCTGGCTATCGCGGGACCCAGGCTGCGCGCCGCCTTCACGCCTGCACTGCTGGCCTCCGGAGCGGTCGGGTACGGCGGGTCGGTCATTGTGCAGAACGCCGGCATCGCCCGGACCAGCGTGACCCACGCGGCGCTGCTTATCGGGGCGGTGCCGGTGCTGGTCGCGGTCATCGCCGCGCTGTGGCAGCACACCGTGGCCCGGCCGGTGGCCTGGGCCGGCTTCGCGGTGTCGCTGGCCGGCGTCGGCCTGGTCACGGCGGGCGGAGGCAGCGGAGGCGCGACCTTCGCCGGCGACGGCCTGGTGCTGGCCTCGCTGCTGCTGTCGGCGGCCTTCACCGTCGGTCAGGCCGGCCGGCTGCGCGGCCGCGACCCGGTCGTGGTCACCGCCGTGCAGTTCCTCGGGGCCGCTCTGGGCGCGCTGGCCTTCGCCGTGATCAGCGAGGGCGTGCCCGCCGCGCCGGCCGGCCCCGGGCCCGTGCTGGCCGTTGCCGCGCTCACGGCAGTCGGCACGCTGCTGCCCTTCACGTTGTTCGCCTACGGGCAGAGCCGGGTCAGCGCCGAGATCGCCGGCGCCTTCCTGAACCTCGAGCCCCTGGTCGGCGCGGCCGCGGGCGCCGTCGTCTTCGGTAACCCGGTGGGTCCCGCGCAGGTCACCGGCGGCGCGGCCATCCTGGCGGGCATCGGGCTCAGCAGCCTCCCGCTGTTCGCGGGCAGGGGCCGGTCATCCCAGGTACGGGCCGAGGAGGGTCAGGTCGGCGGGGGACAGCCGGTCGCGCGCGGTCTTGGCCTGGTGCCAGTACGGGTAGATCAGCGGCGGCGCGCTGGCCTTGTCGAGCTCGGCTCGTTCGGTCTCGGTGAGGGTGAGGCACGCGGCGGCCAGGTTGTCGGCCAGCTGCTCCGCGGTGCGCGCGCCGATGACCACCGAGGTGACGGCGGGCTTCCCGAGGGTGTAGGCCAGGGCCACCTGGGCGGCCGATACGCCATGCCGCTGGCCGATGCCGATGAGGATCTCGACGATGTCGTAGAGCCTCTCG
>JASHYW010000203.1 GCA_030042885.1 Streptosporangiaceae bacterium
GTGACGGTATAGATGGTGCGCTGTGGACCGAGGCCCGGCTCCACGGAAGCGGGCGTGATGAGCCCGGCCTCGACCAGCCGGCCTATCGCCCGGTAGACGACAGGCCTGGGGATGCGCCAGATCCGGCCGAGCTCACCACCGGGCGTGGTGAGCTGCGACACGGCGAAGCCGTGGGCGGGCCGCTGGCTGAGCAGCACGAGAACGGTCCACTCGGCCAGCGCCATCGGCACCTCCATGAGCCCGAGATTAGCTTGTCGGCCGACGTTGGTCATTTTCGCCGCACCCGGCGCGGGATGCCCAGCCGGGTACGGTCGAAGTCGCCTGCCGAGGCCCCCGGGCCAGGGATCGCGACCCACTTCCTCCGGTCGGTCACCGAAGGCCGGGTGAATGTCGAGGCCGGCGCCCTCAGCCAGGGACGCACGCAGCAGCTGTGGCGCGTGGATGTCACCGATGAGTCAGGGAGGCTGATCGCCCACGGCGAGGTCCGCCTGCAGAACGTGGCCGGAACGTAACGTGTAGCTCACATGCCGGGGAGCGCCCCGCGCCGAAGGTCCCGGCGTATGTCCCGGCCGAGCCGACGAGTCTCGTGGCTGTTGAGGAAGGCCCCCGCGGCGGCGCCGGTGAGCAGCGGGCTCAGCGAGAACGCGCTCCGGCCCGCGCGTGCGGCCAGCCGCCTGCGCAGCAGCCGGGCCAGCGGGGACCCGGCGGCGAGCACCACGCCGCCGGGAATCATGTACACGCCGCGGCGGTGTGCCCACGACGCGACGTACGCACCCATCCGCTCCGCGAAGTTTCCCGAAGCCGGCCTGCCGTACGCCTCGTGGAGTTCGGCGATGAGCTTGATCTCGATTCCCACCAGGACCAGGGTCTCCGCCGCGATCTCGGCGGGGTAGGCGGTCAGCACCGGCAGCGCGGCCCACATGCCCGCCACTCCGCCGGCCGCGGCTGAGGCACGAGCCGCGCCCTCGATGAGCGCGTCGGCGATGTCCTCGGCCGGCTGGCCACCGAACTGCTCCCGCAGCGCCGCCTGGTCACGCACCCGCAGCCGCGGCGCCATCGCGGTCACCTGCGTGGCCAGCCAGCCGGTTCCCGCGCCAGCCCTGCGCCGCGCCGCCTCCACCCGGCGCCACGCCGCCCGGGTGCCACGGCCCGCGACCCGCGCGCCAGAACCCACCGCCCTGATGAACGCGGCCACCTTGCGCTGCCGGTCCTGCGGATACTCTGCCTCGGTGACATCGGCAGCGACCTCGGCCGCGCGCAGCGCGATTTCGTTCGACTCGGTCTCCGGTTCAGTCATGGCATGAACCTACCCGTCACCGCCGGCGATCCGCCCCGGGCGGGCCCTGGGCTTCAGTTGGGGTTGTAGGGCGTGTAGCGCAGATCCGGGGCCGGCCGGGACGTGGTGGCCCGAAGCATCGCGGCCTCCCTCGACAGCAGGGCACGCTCCGCACCGAGTCGGCGCAGCGCGCCGGGCTCGTCCAGCAGGCCCTGCCGTTCGGGCAGGTCGATAACCATGGCGGCGGCGACGATGAACGACAACAGGACCGGCTCGTCCGGCAGGTCCTCGACCCTGACCGTGGCACCGCCCCATTCGGTGAGCGCATCGAGGTAGGTGCGGAACGCGGCCTGGACGGCGCGGACCAGGGGCGCTGCGCCGGCCTGATCGACCGCCTCGTCGGCGAGCATCTCGACCTCACCCTGGAGGTACGGCAGCGTCTGGTCGAGCGCGAGCAGCCTGAACCGCTGAGTACCCACGGTGACCAGGTCGAACCGGCCGTCCTCGTGCTCCTCGACCCGGCGCAGGGCGGCGATGCAGCCGATCTCGTAGAGCGACTGAACCCCCTCCGCCCCGGTCTCGCGGCCCTTGCGGATGGCGATCACGCCGAAGCGGCGCGGCTCGGGCCCGTCGAGCAGGTCCCGGACGAGCCGCCGGTACCGGTCCTCGAAGACATGCAGCGGCAGGATCATGCCGGGATAGAGCACCGCGCCGAGCGGGAACAACGGCAGCATCTGCCCACCCACCTCCCCAGCCCCCCTCTCTATGACCCTACGCCGCCCCGCAGCTTACGGCAGCAGGACAATCTTGCCGAGGATGTGGCCCTCGGCGAGCCGGCGATAGGCGTCCTGCACCTGGTCCAGCGGGAACGTCGCGGCAATCGGGACCTCCAGCTGGCCGTCCGCGATCAGCCCCGCGAGCTCGGCGAGCACGCTCGCGCTGGCCCCGGCCGCGCTGCCCTCGGCTTTGACCCCGTACCGCGCGACGGCCTCGAAGTTGGCGATGGTGTCGATGCGCGACGGCTCGATACCGAGCCCGAGGGCCAGTTCCACGTACTCCGCACCAAACGTATCGATGAACGCGCCCACCTTGCTGGCCGCATGCCGGATCCGGCCGGCCATCCCGTCGCCATAGGTCACGGGGATAACACCGTGCCCCGCCAGCCACGGGTGGTGGGGCTCGCTGGCCAGGCCGATCACGGTCGCGCCGGTCCGGCGGGCCAGCTGGACCGCGATCGAGCCGACCCCGCCGGCGGCCCCGGAGACCACCACCGTGTCGCCTTCGGTCAGGCTGACCGCCCGGACCGCGGCGTACGCGGTGGCCCCGGCCACGAACAGCGCCCCGGCGACCTCCCAGGGCACGTCGGCCGGCTTGGCGATCAGGTGCTGCTCCTCGACCACGACGTACTCGGCCTGGCTCGCCCGGTTGTCGGTCCAGCCGATGACCTCGTCACCGGCCGAGAAGCTGGTCACTCCCGGGCCGGTCTCGGCCACGATCCCGGCCAGGTCGCTGCCCTGGCCGGACGGGAACGTGGCGGGCCACCTAGCGTGCAGCAGGCCCTGGCGGATCTTGGCCTCGCCGGGGTTGATGCCCGCCGCCTTGACCTGCACCAGCACCTGGCCCGCTTCCGGTCGCGGCCGAGGCACGTCCACCACCTTCAGGACGTCGATCCCGCCGTATTCGTCGAACCGCACTGCCTTCACCGGCATGCCTCCGTTCTCCCAAGTACCACTCAACCCGGAGCCGCGGCTCGATATGCCCGCGGACTTGATCCGCTGGTACCGTGCCGGCTGCGCATAGGGTGCCTGTGTGGCCGAACGCTGGGACCGTGCGCGGGTCCTCTCCCTCGCCCCCGACACCTCGTCGCGGCGGGCCCCGGCTGGCCGCGCGGCCGCGCTCCGCCGCGCTGAGCAGCGCGAGGCACGGGTCGCGGCCGGCCTGACCGAACTCGACCGGTGGCTGTGCGACCAGGTGCGCCAGGGCCTGGCCGCCAGCCAGCGGTCCGGGTACCTGCTCTGGGACGAGATAGCCTCCCGCATGGTGGACGCGCAGGCGCCTGGCCTGGCCGAGCGCCTGCGCGCGCTGGCCGCGATCCCGCACTCAGGTCCCGGCTGGGAGGGCAGGCTGCTGGAGGAATATGCCCTGCTCCGGCTGCTCGTCACCGCCTACAGTGACCCGGGGAAACTGCCGCCCGCCCTGCGGGACACGGTCCGCTCGCGGATCGGCTTCACCGTCCGCCAGGCCGAAGTGCTGGCCAGCGCCGCGCCGGTCAGGGACCACTGGCACGTGCTGGCCCGGCGGGACCTGGACCAGGACCGGATACGGACCCGCCGGGTGTGGCTGCGCGGTCGGCGCACCGGCCGGTTCGCGCTGGTGCTCAGCTTCGCAGCCGTCGGCCAGTCGTTGGACGACTCGCTGACCGTCGGCACCGAGACCGGCGCCGACCTGGCCTTTTACCCAGCCGCCGTCCCGCTGCGTGCCCTGGTCGTGACCAGGCGCGACACCTTCGGGGCGGGCGCCCCGCCCGGCATCCCGGCCGGCGGGGTGCTCGCCGGGTACGCGACGGCGCTCGGCGCCGACCCCTGGCTGGACACCTGGCCCGCCCTCCTGGAAGCAATCCCGGCCCGCGCTCCGCTCCCCTGCCTGTTCGACGCGGCCGGCGACGCCCTGCCGCTGCATCCGGGCGCGGGCGACTGCTGGCCGCTGTTCGCGCTCTCTGGTGGCCGCCCGCTGACGGTGGCCGGCGAGTGGACCCCGCGCGGCCTGTGGCCGCTGACCGCGTGGGACCAGGACGAGACGGCCGTTGCGGCGGTACCGCTGTGAGTACCTGGGACGACCTCGTCACCGCGAGTCTTATCGGTACCGAACGGACCGGGGTTCCACGGGCTGCAGTCCCTGGCGTGCTCACCTCGGATCCTGTCGCCACAGCGCAGGATCCCGCGGCCGTGCTGCTGGACCGGGCTGCGCTGCTGACGGCCGCGCGCCGGGCGGGCCGGCGTCCCGGCCAGGCCGACCCGCTGCCGGTGGCCGAGCCGGATCCCAGGCCGATGGCGAGTCCGGACGCCGGGCGCCGCCTGGCCCGGATCCTCGGCGGCGAGCACCCGGACCTGCTGGCCGAATGGCTGACCGCGGCCGTGGCCCGTGGCCTGCGGCCTCCGCCCGAGCTGCTTCCGGCGCTGCTGGATCGCGCGCGACGCGCCGGGCCGGCGGAGCCGGGCCTGCCCGGCCTGGTGGCCGGGGCGGGCGGCCCGCGAGCCAGGTGGCTGGCCGGACTCAACCCGGACTGGGAATTCGCCACGGCGCAGAACCTGCCCGGAGATGACGCGTGGCGGCTCGGCAACGCGGCCCGGCGGCGCGGCTACCTGAGATCGCTCCGCGCCCATGATGCCGGGGCCGCCAGGGAGCTGATCGCGGGCAGCTGGGACGCGGCCGGTCCGGACGACCGCGCAATGTTCGTCAACGTGATGGCGGACGGCCCGAGCCTGGCCGACGAGCCGCTGCTCGAAGCCGCGCTGGACGACAATACCGCCTGGGTGCGCAAGATGGCGGCCGACGTGCTCGCCAGGCTGCCCGGGTCAGCTCTCGCATGGCGGATGGCCGAGCGTGCCGTCCGCTGCCTGCGCATCGAACGCGGCCCGCGCGGCACGCGGCTGGTCGCCACCCCGCCAACCGAATCCGATGCGGTCATGCGGCGGGACGGGATAGCGCCAGGTCCGGCGGGCGGGAGCTCGCAGCCGGCCGAACAGGCCCGGCTGATGCTCGAGGTGGTGGCCCGGACTCCGCTGCGCACCTGGACGGATAGGTTCGGCCTGGGTGCAGCGCAGATCGTGACCCTGCGGTCCGGTGACTGGGCGCCGGTGCTGTTCATCGCCTGGTCGCGGGCGGCGATCGCGCAGCGCGACCAGGACTGGATGGCCGCGCTGCTGCACCGGGCGCTCACCGGGCGGCCGCCGGGCCTGGCAGGCGAGATCGAAGCGCTGCGGCAGCTGGCCCGGCGCGCCGATCCGCGTCTCGGCGGGCCTCCCGCACTGCCCGATCCGGAGCAGGACGCGCCGCCGGCCATCCGCGAGGCGACGAGGCTACTGCGGTTCCGCTACGACATGCTGAAGGAGCTCGACGACAATGACAGCGGCGACTGAGACGATCCTGCGCCCGCACGCCGAGCAGGAGTACCAGGCCGAGCTGGCCGCCCTGGCCGCCGCCGATGACCGGCCGCGGCCACCAGGCTGGAACCTCTCCCCGTGGGCGGTGACGACCTACCTGCTGGGCGGCACCGCGGCTGACGGCACCGAGATCACGCCGAAGTACATCGGCTCCCGCCGCCTGATCGAGGTGGCCGTGGCCACGCTGGCCACCGACCGCGCGCTGCTCCTGCTCGGCGTGCCGGGCACGGCCAAGAGCTGGCTGTCCGAGCACCTGGCCGCGGCCATTTCCGGCGACTCCACGCTCATGGTGCAGGGCACCGCGGGGACCGCGGAGGAAGCGGTCAGGTACGGCTGGAACTACGCGCGGCTGATCGCCGAAGGGCCGTCACGAGGGGCGATGGTGCCCGGCCCGGTGATGCGCGCCATGGCCAGCGGCCGGATCGCGCGGGTCGAGGAGCTGACCCGGATGCCTTCGGACGTACAGGACGCGCTGATCACCATGCTGTCCGAAAAGACCCTGCCGATTCCCGAGCTGGCCAGCGAGCTGCAGGCGGTCAGGGGCTTCAATGTCATCGCCACCGCCAACGACAGGGACCGCGGGGTGAACGAGCTGTCCAGCGCGCTGCGCAGGCGGTTCAACACGGTCATCCTGCCGGTGCCCGCGTCGGCCGAGCAGGAGGTGGACATCGTGACCCGGCGCGTCGCCCAGCTCGGCCGCGCGATCGGCCTCCCGGAGACCCAGATGAAGGGGGATGGGGAGGTGGGCGGGGCGGCGGAGATCAAGCGCGTGGTCACGGTGTTCCGTGAGCTCAGGCAGGGCGTCACCGAGGACGGCCGGGCCAAGGTCAAGTCGCCAAGCGGGACGCTGTCCCCCGCCGAGGCGATCTCGGTGGTGACCAGCGGCCTCGCGCTGGCCGCGCACTTCGGCGACGGCGTGCTGCGACCCGCCGACGTGGCCGGCGGCATCACCGGCGCGGTGGTGCAGGATCCCGTATCGGACCGGGCGGTGTGGCAGGAGTACCTGGAAACGGTGGTGCGGGAGCGAGACGACTGGAGCGACTTTTACCGCGCCTGCCGTGAGGTCGCCGGGTGACCCCGGACCGCGCATCAGCTGTCCCGGCGCGGACACCGCGGTCCGTTCGGGATAAAGATCTTTCCCTGATCACCACGGTGTACGGGGTACGCCATCACGGGCCGGGGTCGGCGCGGTCGCTGCGGGATGCGCTGGCCGAGCTCGGGCCGGACATCGTGCTCATCGAGGGGCCGCCGGAGGCGGACGGGCTGGTCGCGCTGGCGGCGGATCGACAGATGCGGCCGCCAGTGGCGCTGCTGGGGTACGTGCCCGGAGAGCCGAAGACGGCGGCGTTCTGGCCGTTCGCGGTGTTCTCGCCGGAATGGCAGGCCATCAGGTACGCGCTCGGCGCCGGCGTTCCCGTCCGGTTCTGCGACCTGCCGGCCGCGCACCAGCTGGCCATGGCCGGCCATGAACCGCGGGGACCCCGTGCCGATCCGATCGGGCAGCTCGCGGCCGCTGCAGGCTACGACGACCCCGAGCGCTGGTGGGAAGACGCGGTGGAACACGTTCCAGGGCCCAGCGTCGTCTTCGAGGCCGTCGCCGAAGCCATCGGGCTGCTCCGCGCGGAGACCGATCAACCCGGCCGGCGCGATGCGATCCGCGAAGCGTACATGCGGAAGACCCTGCGTAACGCCGTCAAGGCTGGTTACCAGCGGATCGCCGTGGTCTGCGGCGCCTGGCACGTCCCCGCCCTGCAATCCCTGCCTACCGCGGCTGCTGATGACCGCCTGCTGCGCGGCCTGCCCAAGGCGAAGGGCACCACGCTCACCTGGGTTCCGTGGACCTACGGGCGCCTCGCCTACGCCTCTGGTTATGGTGCCGGCGTCCGTTCGCCGGGCTGGTATGACCACCTGTTCTCGGCCGACGGGCACCCCATCGAGCGGTGGCTGGGCAAGGCCGCCGCCGTGCTGCGCGACGAGGGCATCCCGGCCTCATCGGCGCACGTGATCGAATCGGTCCGGCTGGCCGAGACGCTGGCCGCACTGCGCGGACGGCCGCTGGCTGGCCTGGAGGAGGTCACCGAGGCGGCCCGCGCCGTCCTGTGCGAGGGCAGCGATGTGCTCACCGGGCTCATCCAGCGGCGCATGGTGGTCGGCGAACGGCTCGGCGCCGTGCCCGCCGCCACGCCCATGGTTCCGCTGCAGCGAGACCTGCACGACGCGCAGCGCCGCCTGCGGCTGCGGCCCGAGGCAGCGCCCCGCGACTACGACCTGGACCTGCGTAAGCCTTATGACCTGGCCCGCAGTCACCTGCTGCACCGGCTCGCGCTGCTCGGCGTGAACTGGGGCACACCGCAGCAGGGCCGGACGCGGAACATCGGGACGTTCCGGGAAAGCTGGCAGCTGACCTGGCGGCCCGAGCTGGACCTGGGCCTGATCGAGGCCAGCATGTGGGGCAGCACGGTCGCGGCGGCGGCCGAACAGCGGGCCCGGTCGCTGGCCGCCGGGTCCGCCGCACTTGACGAGCTGACGGGACTGGTCGAGCGCTGCCTGCTCGCCGACCTGGGCGACGCGCTGCCTGATGTGCTCGCCGCGGTCAGGGACCGCGCCGCGCTGGACACCGACGTGACCCACCTGATGGCGGCGCTGCCGGCCCTGGTACGCGCGGCCAGGTACGGCGACGTGCGCGGCACCGATCGCGGCCGCCTCGGCGAGGTGGCCGTCGAGATGATCACCCGGATCTGCGCCGGATTGCCCCGTGCCGTGGCGTCCCTGGACGAGGCGGCCGAACGAGCCATGCGAGACCGGATCGACGCCGTGCATTCGGCTACCGGGCTGCTCGCCGGCCAATCAAGTCGCGCCCGCTGGCTGGAGACCCTGGCGCGGCTGGTATCGGCTGGCCGGTGCCCGCCGTTGATCTCGGGGCGGCTGACCCGGCTGCTGCTGGACGCCGGGCAGATCACGACGGCCGACGCGCAGACCCGGATGTCCCGCGAGCTATCGGCCGGGGCTCCGGCCCCGGCCGCGGCGGGCTGGGCCGAGGGCTTCCTGGCCGGGAGCGGCCTGCTGCTGCTCCACGACGACAAGCTGCTCGGCCTGGCCGACGGCTGGCTGGCCGGGCTGAGCGCGGACGCGTTCGCCTCGGTGCTGCCCGCGCTGCGGCGCACCTTCGGCGAATTCGCCCCGGCCGAGCGGCGGGCGATCGGGGAGAAGGCGGCCCGCCTAGTGAGGGGGGATGGGGAGGTGGGTGGGGGCCGGACACCTGTCACGGCCGCGGCGGCCGATGACGACCTGGACACCGAGCGAGCCGCGATCGCGGTCCGGGCCGTGGCCGAGATCCTCGCGCTGCGCGCCGCCTCCTCACCGGACGCTGCGCTGTGAGCACCGGCCACGACGAGCGGATGCGGCGCTGGCGGCTGGTTCTCGGCGCCGCGGGTCCAGGGGAAGGCACCGGGGTGTCGCTGGCCGGCGACGACGCTCGGATCGACGCCGCGCTTGGTGCGCTGTACGACTCCGATGAGGGCGCTGGCCTCCAGCCCGCCGGGCAGCGCCAGGCGGGACTGGGCGCCTCAGCCCCGCGCGTGGCTCGCTGGCTCGGCGATATCCGTGCGTTCTTCCCGGTCAGCGTGGTGCGGGTGATGCAGAAGGACGCGATCGAGCGGCTCGGCCTGACCCGGCTGCTGCTCGAGCCCGAGATGCTGGACGCGGTCGAGCCCGACGTGCACCTGGTCGCAACCCTGCTCTCGCTGAGCCGGGCGATACCCGAGCAGGCGCGGGAGTCGGCCCGCGCGGTGGTCCGCACCGTGACCAGGGACCTGGAGCGCCGCCTGGCCCAGCGGACCCGCTCGGCCGTGACCGGGGCGCTGAACCGGGCCAGCCGGACGAGCAGGCCACGGCGACCGGCGGATGTCGACTGGGACCGGACGATCCGCGCCAACCTCCGGAACTACCTGCCGGGGCACCGGACGGTCGTGCCCGAGCGGCTGGTCGGCTACGCCAGGAAGCAGCAGGCGGTGGCGCGCGACGTCATCTTGTGCCTGGACCAGAGCGGCTCGATGGCCTGCTCGGTGGTGTACGCCGGGGTGTTCGGGGCGGTGCTGGCGTCGATCCGATCCCTGCGTACCTCGGTGGTGGCCTTCGACACCGCGGTGGCCGACCTGACCGAGCAGCTCGGTGATCCGGTGGACGTGCTGTTCGGCACCCAGCTCGGCGGGGGCACCGACATCAACCGCGCCCTCGCCTACTGCCAGCGGCTGATCACCCGTCCGGCCAGCACCATCGTCATCCTGGTCAGCGATCTGTTCGAGGGCGGCAACCGGGACGAGATGCTGCGCCGGGTCGCGGACATGACCGCCGCGGGCACGCGGGTGATTGCCCTGCTGGCGCTGTCCGACGACGGCGCGCCCAGCTACGACCACGACGTCGCGGCCGCTCTCGCCGAACTCGGCGTCCCCGCCTTCGCCTGCACTCCCGACTCGTTCGGTGACTTGATGGCGGCCGCCATCGAGCGCCGCGACATCGCCGAGTGGGCTCGCCGTCACCCGGCATCCGCACGCTGAGCGGGGCGGGCGCTCACGACTGTCTCGCGCACAGCCGCTCGATGATCTCGTCGACGGGCTGCTCGGCCGCCGACCGGTAGCCCTGGTGCCGGGCCATCGAGGACTGTCTCATCGAGCACCGAGCCTACTCGCCGGCACCGGGCTCGATCGGGTCACCCGTGGCGGCGGGCCAGCATCTGCCGCCGGTCACCCTTCTCGCGGTCTGGCCGGTCATGCTGGTCGAGGACGGTGAAGCCCGCCGGGAGCAGCGACGCGGGCTCGCCAGGACCCAGGCACCAGTCAGGGGAAAGACCAGGTCGCGCGCTCCGGGCTGCGATCGTGAAGGCCTCCCAGCCGAGCAGGCCGCCGTCCGCTACCGCCTCGGCCGCCGCGGCGAAGACGTCCCGGGCCCAGAACCCGGCGCACAGCACCAGCGCATGCGAACGCGGCCGCGGGTGCCAGTCGGCGAGGTCGGCGTGCACCAGCGTGATCAGGTCATCCAGGCCCTGTTGGCGGGCCTGCTCGCCGAGCATCCCGAGGGCGATCTCCGAGACGTCCACCGCCGTGACCTGCCGTCCGCTGGCGGCGGCCAGCAGGGCGCTGCCGGACGGCCCGCACGCCAGGTCGGCCACCGGCCCGTCAGGAAGATCCAGGGCCAGCGCCCGCACCGCGAGCGGATGGGGACTGAAGGACGGCGTGAAACCGCCGGCGTACCTGGCATTCCACCTGAGCCGGTCCGGATGGCTGCCCGGCGGGGACGCTCCGCCTGCATCGCCAGAGGGCATGATCGTGGATACTACGTGCCCTGGTCCATGGTGTGGCGAAGGCTGGATAATTACAGCACCGGGTGCCAAAATGGGGACCTCGGGCAGCCTGACCCGGCGAGGAGACGATGGCCAGTACCCGCGAGTGGTTCGAGACGGTGGAGGAGGCGCGCAGGCGGGCGCGGCGGCACCTGCCGCGATCGGTGTACCTGTCGCTGGTGGCCGGCACGGAAAAGGGCGTCACGCTGCGGGATAACGTGGCCGCGTTCAGCGAGCTGCGGTTCTCGCCCCCGCACGTCGCGGACCTGCCCGCGAGCAGGCAGCTGGCCACGACGGTGCTCGGGCAGGAGATCTCGCTGCCGGTGATCGCGTCCCCGACCGGCGTGCAGGCCGTGCACCCTGACGGCGAGGTCGCGGTGGCGCGCGGGTCGGCCGAGGCGGGCACGGCCATGGGCCTCAGCTCGTTCGCCAGCATGCCGGTGGAGGACGTGGCCGCCGCCAACCCGAAACTGTTCTTCCAGGTCTACTGGTCAGGCAGCAAGGACATCATCCTGGGCCGGATCGAGCGCGCCCGCCGGGTCGGCGCCAAGGCCCTGATCGTCACCCTGGACTGGTCGTTTTCTAACGGCCGGGACTGGGGCAGCCCGGCGATACCGGAGAAGATGGACCTGCGGACCATCGTGCGCCTCGCCCCCGAGGGCCTGACCCGGCTCGGTTACGTCGCCCAGTGGCTTCGGGGAGGTGGCCTGCCCGACCTGACCGTGCCCAACATGGCCGCCCCCGGCGAGCCGCCTCCCACGTTCTTCGGCGCCTACGGGGAGTGGCTGCAGACTCCGCCGCCGACCTGGGGCGACATCGCCTGGCTGCGCGAGCAGTGGGACGGCCCGTTCATGGTCAAGGGTGTGATGCGCGCCGACGACGCCCGCCGCTGCGTCGACATCGGCGCCACCGCCATCTCGGTGTCCAATCACGGCGGCAACAACCTGGACGGTACGCCCGCCTCCATCAGGGCACTGCCGGCCGTGGCCGAGGCCGTGGGCACCCAGGTCGAGGTCCTGCTGGACGGCGGGATCCGGCGAGGCGCTGACGTAGTCAAGGCACTGGCGCTCGGCGCCCGGGCGGCGATGATCGGCCGGGCCTACCTGTGGGGGCTGGCCGCCAACGGATCAGCAGGGGTGAGGAACGTCTTCGATGTGCTCCGCGGCGGCATCGACTCCACGCTGCTCGCCCTGGGCCGGCCGAGCATTCACGACCTGTCGGGAGACGACATCATCGTCCCGGCCGGTTTCGCCCGCGGGCTGTCCACGTGACGGCTCCCCAGCCGGGGCAGCAAGGGCCAGATGGTCCCGCGCTCCGCGCAGCCCTGCCACACTCCCAGGCTGTACCCCACGTCATCGAGCAGCCGGGCGGCGACGTAACGCGCCGGGTCGAGCGGCGGCCTGCGGTCCAGCCAGTCGAGTAGCGGCGGGATCAAGATCAGGGCGGCCAGCGGAAGCCGGAGCCGCCGCACCGCCACCGCCGTCGGCAGCGCCACCGGCCACCAGGTCCGGGAAATGGCGCTGCCCAGCGGCCTGCCCGCCGCGAGCGTCCCGCCGCCGGCCAGGCGGGTCGCCAGCTGCCAGGCGGTCCGGGCCGTGGGCCGGGGCCATCGCTCCCCGGTGACCCGGGCCAGCCGCCGGGCGAGCAGGGCGATCCCGGCCCCGGTGATCGCGGCGCCGGCCGCCGGGCGGCCTGACGCGACAGCCAGCCAGGCCAGCGCGGTCCAGGCCGACAGGTACAGCGGGCGTACCGCGCCCGGATGGCGTAGCTCCAGGACCGCGGCCGAAGTGCCGTAGTCTTTCCGCCGGGCGAACCAGGTGCGCAGCCGCACCCGGTGCTGGTGCCGCATGGCGGCGGCCGGCTCGTATCGCACTCGCCAGCCGCCCGCGGCCAAGCGCCAGACGAAATCGACGTCCTCGCCGACCTGCATGTCCGCTGCGAAA
>JASHYW010000204.1 GCA_030042885.1 Streptosporangiaceae bacterium
TGGCCGGCGGCCAGTCCGTCCGGCTGTCCCCGTCCCAGGTCGAGTCGTTCACCCGGTGCGGCCTGCGCTGGCTGCTCGAGGCGGCGGTCGGCGCCGGACGATCCGATGTCCTGCGCCACCTGGGCACCGTCATTCACGCCGCCGCCGTCCTGGCCGCCAGCGGGGCGACCGAGCAGGACGTGGCCGACCGGATCGATGAGATCTGGCATCACCTGGATTGGGGCAGCACCTGGTATAGCGCCAAGCAGCGGGCGCTCGCCGAGCACATGGTGCGCAGGTTCCTCGACTGGCATGCCAGCAACCCGCGCGACCTCGTCGCGGTCGAGCAGGCCCTGAAGGTCCGGATCGGCCAGGTGGAGATCACCGGCCGCGTCGACCGGCTGGAATCCGACGAGCAGGGCCGCGCCGTGGTGGTGGACCTGAAGACCGGGGCCAGCGCGCCGCGCGAGGACGAACTCGGCCGGCACCCGCAGCTGGGCGTGTACCAGCTGGCCGTGCTGCTCGGCGCGTTCGAGCGGTTCGGCCTGGCCGAGCCGGGCGGCGCGGAGCTCGTCCAGGTCGGCAAGGCCGCGCTGACCGCACGGGCCCGGGTGCAGCGGCAAGGCGCGCTGGCCGACGACCCCGAACCGAGCTGGGCCAAGGACCTAGTGGACACGGTCGCGGCCGGCATGGCCGGCCCGGTCTTCCAGGCCCGGGTCAACCCCAGCTGCCGCACCTGCCCTGTCGCCTCCTGCTGCCCGGTGAACCCCGAAGGCGAGCAGGTGACGCCATGATCAGTCCTGCGCGGCCTCGACTTTCGGCGGGTCCTGCTCGGTCAGCCGTGCCTGCCGGGCGGCGCGCCACTTCGACACCCCGGCCCGGATCAACAGCCCCACGACGACGAGCACGATCACGCTGATCAGCACCTTGGTGCCGATCTTCCCGACGAGCTTGGCGATCTCCTCGCCCAGGAAGTACGAGACCCCGACGTAGATCCCGATCCAGAAGATGCCGGCCGTGAGCGCTCCCAGCAGGAACAGCCAGAATCGCACATGGAAGATCCCGGACACGAAGGCCGGCAGCGTGGCGGAGGCCACGAAGGTGTAGCGGCCGAAGGCGCGGTCGCCCTTGGCCAGCAGCCTCCGGCGCCGCTTCTCGAAGCGTCCCGGGTGGTCGAGGAGCGGGCGTCCGCCGCGGGCCCCGATCACGAATCCGATGACCGAACCCAGCATCCAGGCGACCCCGGCCGTGGCCAGCACGATCCAGATGTTGAGCTTGCCTTCTCCCGCCAGCGCGCCCGCCGCGATCAGCGATGCGTCACCCGGGCCGGGTATGCCGGCCCCCATGATCATGACGAGCACGAACATGATGGCGTATTCGGACAGGCTCATGGCGCACCGCCCCCCGTTCCGGGCCGTCTCATCGGACCACCTTCACGATGCCGCCTGACCGGCAGATCATCTCATAACGGCCCGGCGTCCTCAGTCCCTGAGCGTCGCGACCAGAACCGCCTTGATGGTGTGCATACGGTTCTCCGCCTCGTCGAAGACGATGGAGTGGTCCGATTCGAAGACCTCGTCGGTGACCTCGAGCGCGTCGAGGCCGAATTGTTCGTAAATCTCCTTTCCGACCTTGGTGTGCCGGTCATGAAAGGCCGGCAGGCAGTGCATGAACTTGACGTCAGGGTTCCCGGTCCGCCTGATCATGTCCATGTTCACCTGGTACGGGCGCAGCAGCTCGATGCGCTGCGCCCACACCGAGGTGTCTTCGCCCATCGACACCCACACGTCGGTGTACAGGTAGTCAACGCCGCCGACCGCCAGGTCGACGTCGTCGGTGAGCTGGCTCCGATATAAAGAACATCGCACGTCCCCGCAAACCACTGCGGCAGGAACGTGATCCGGTGGGCCGGGTGGCGGCTGGACACCACCCGCGCTCCGGCGGTCTCATGTGATAAGAAGTGCCGGGCGCACGAAACACGATAAGCCCGGTCAGCCTCTGCTGGCCTCAGGGCACATCCAGGCAAGGCCGGCGGTAACGCTCGAAAGCAGTTGATCCCGTGTGGCTGAAGACCTCGTAGAGAGCACGAGCTCTGTTCCCGAGCAGCATCTGCTGCGCGGCTGGCGCTCGGTGCTGTTCGCTCCGGTCGGCGATGGCCAGCGACGCCGCCGCGGAAGCGACGGCGTGCGCCTGGCCATCGCTGTTCTCGCCCTGGCGTGCTGCTTGCTGGTCATCCGCTTCGACTCCCGCATCGACCGGGCCATCACCCAGGTCCTCAATCCGCCGCCGCGGAGCATCACCTGGCTGGTGACCGTGGTCTACCAGGTCGGTTCGTTCGGCGTCGCGATCGTCCTGGTCCTGCTGGCCCTGGTCGCGCGCCGATGGGTGATCGCGCGCGACATCGGCCTGAGCGCGGCAGGCACCGCGGCGGTGAGCGGGATCCTCGCCCTGTGGCTCGGAACTCACGGCGGACGCCCGAGCGGGGTCGTCATCGACCACTACGACCTGAGCTTTCCCGTCCTTCAGATCGCTTTGTTCATGGCGGTCGCCACGGCGGCGCTGCCCTACCTGGCGCGCACCGTGCAGCGGCTCATCGAGGTCTTCATCGCCCTGGTCGCCCTGGCCTGCGCGGTGGGAGGCCACGGGCTGCCGCTCAACGTCCTGGGGAGCCTGGCCATCGGCTGGGGGGTGACGGCGGTGGTCCGGCTCGTCTTCGGCTCGCCGCTCGGCCTGCCCTCGGCCGAGGACGTGCGGCTGCTGCTGGCCGAGCTCGGCATCCGCTCCGTCGACGTGCGCCCGGCGGGCAAGCAGGTCTGGGGGGTGGCCAGGTTCCGCGCCACCGAGTTGGACCGCGCGGATGTGCCCGGCCAGCGCATCGCCATAGAGGTCTACGGGCGAGATGCGGCCGATGCCCGGCTGCTCACCAAGGCGGGCCGGTTCCTCCTGTACCGGGACTCCGGGCCGAGCCTGACGATCACCCGGCTGCAGCAGGTCGAACACGAGGCCTACCTCACCTTGCGGGCCGGCCGGGCGGGCGTCGCCGTGCCGGGGATCGCCGAGGCGGGAACGGCGGGACCGTCCAAGGACGCGCTGCTGGTCTACCGGTTGCCGGCCGGGATGGCGCTGGCCGAGGCCGACGCCGCCGACATCGGCGACGCCACCCTGGATGAGGTGTACCGTCAGCTGCTGACTCTGCGCCGGGCCCGCATCGCTCACGGCGCGATCAGCGGTGACACGCTTCTGGTCGACCCGGCGGCCGGCCGCGTCGTCGTGGCGGAATTCCGCAACGCCTCAGCGAGCGCTTCGCCAGATCAGCTCGATCGCGACCTGGCCGGTGCCATCGCGGCGACGGCCGTGGCGGTCGGCGCCGAGCGAGCGGCCAGCGCCGCGGCCCGGTGCCTGACGCCGCAGACGCTGGAAGGCGCCCTGCGGCATCTGCACAAGCCCGCGCTCGATCCCGCGCTCGGCCAGAGCCTGCGGGGCAACCGCGGGCTGTTGCCGGACGTCCGTCAGCGCGCCGCCCAGGCTGGCTCGATCGAGCTGCCGAAGCTGGCAGAGCCCCGCAGGGTGAGCTGGCCGGCGCTGATCATGATCATTGGCTCGCTGATCGGCGGCTGGGCGCTGATCGGGGTGCTGATCGACGTCTCCAAGTCCTTCGACACCGTGATCGGCGCTGACTGGCTCTGGGTCATCATCGCGTTCGTCCTGGCCCAGCTGGCCTACGTGGCCTCCGGCGTCGAAACCGTCGGCAGCGTGTCCGGGCCGCTGCCGTTCGGGCGGGCGGTGGCCGTCGAGTTCGCCAACGCCTTCAGCGCGCTGGCCGGCGGCACGCCGGCCGTGTTCGCCACCCGGGTGCGGTTTTACCAGCAGCAGGGCTACGACGCCACGGTGGCGCTCAGCTCGGGCGCCATCATGACCGCCGTCAGCTGGATCGCCATCACGGTGCTGTTCCTGGTGTCGCTGCCGTTCGCCTGGGGGTCCATCCACTTCGAGGTCACCCCCGAATCCGGCGGGCATTCCAGGCTGGTGTGGATCATCCTGGCCGTCGTGGTGGTGGTCGCCGTGGTCGCCGGCCTGGCGCTGGCTGTGCCCAGGCTGCGCAGGCTGGCCGCCGCCAAGCTGCGGCCCAAGGTGCAGGACACCATGGGCAACCTCAAAGCGGTGGCCAGCTCTCCAGGCAAGCTCGTGCTGCTGCTGGGCGGCTCGTTTGGATCGGAGCTGCTGGTGGCCATGGCCCTGTCCGTGTCGCTGCGGGCCTTCGGTGACCATCTCCGGCTTCCCGTCCTGATCGTGGTCATCACCCTGGCCGGGATCCTCGGCGGCATCTCACCCTCGCCCGGCGGCATGGGCGTGGTGGAGGCGGGCATGATCCTCGGCCTGACCGCGGCGGGTGTCTCCGAGGCCAACGCCACCGCCGCGGTCTTCATCCAGCGCCTGTTCACCTCGTACCTGCCGCCCATCTGGGGCTGGGCCACCCTGGTGTGGATGCGCAAGCGAGAGTACCTGTGAGCACCACCGATGCTGATCCCGGCCGTGACCGGTCCGGACCCTTCGCGTCGTCGTGGCGGCGCAGGCACGGCAATAGGCTCCTGGAACGAATCTGTCGCCCGGGAAGACATGCCCGGTGGCCTGTGTCCCTTTCATGCCCTGGGATTGTAAATTTCCCATCGTGTCATTTCCTTGTCTCCTGCCGTCCACTCCGTTTCCTGCCTTCACTCCGGTGAGGGTCGTCAATTCACCGCATGCCGGCCGGTGCCTGTCTTCCATGCCGCCATGGCTTGATGGACAATCAGGACCATGCCTGATGCGCCTGATCCGTATGTCGTGGCCGATCCAGTCTCGCTGACCGCCGAGGAGCAACGGCTGCAGGAGGCCCGGGCGGGGGTCCCGTGGCGTGCCTGGGGTCCTTACCTCAGCGAGCGCCAATGGGGAACGGTCCGCGAGGATTACAGCGACAACGGGGACGCCTGGTCGTATTTCACACA
>JASHYW010000205.1 GCA_030042885.1 Streptosporangiaceae bacterium
ATCCGTAGCCGGCGGGTCAGGGCCGGCGAAATCTGGCCTCACGGAGTGTGATCGGCGCTGGAGTTCGTTAAGTGCGCGCACTCCCGCCCAATTGCCACTTCAAGAAAAGGGCTCGTCATCACTTGACGCGTACATAACAGGTGGATCTGGCGAGCAATTATCTTCACCCTGAACCGCCCAACGACTGGTCATTCCAAGTAGTGTGCTCCCCAACGTCTGCCGAGGCCTATAGACAGTTATCCGGCATGACTTGCTAAGCAAGCTGATGGTCGTCCGGCTAGTAGGGCAGCCGCACTTGGCACTGTGAGCTGGGCGAAGTGTAGGTCCTCATCACAGCTGGCGCTTTCTCGGAGATCTGGGGCCTGCCCGGCGCTCGGATCATTTCGGGTGAGAAGGAGGTGACGTCCTCAGCCCAGCAGTTCGAGCAGGCGGAACGCCTGGTGCTGGAGCGTGCCGGGCGGATGGCGCCGGTGAGAGGGTCCGCCGGGAAGCAGCATCAGCAGCCAGAACGTGGCGAGCAGACGTCGGTACTCGCGGATGCGCGCCCGTTCGGCGGCTGCGGTTTCGAAGTGGCCGAGCGCCAGCTCGGCGGGCACCTGGCCGCGGCCGTGAACCGACAGGTGCTCGGTGAAGATCGCCAGTTCCCAGGCGCGGTCGCTGCGGCCAGAATCCTCGAAGTCGACCAGCCGCACGGTGCCGGCGTCGTGCAGGTAGTTCGCCAGGCTGGCGTCGCCGTGACCGTATACCGCGGTGCAGCCGCGGGCCGCGGCACGCTCCACCGCGCCTCGTTCCAGCCACGTGCTCGCGCCGCGCTGGGCACGCCGCGCGGCTGGATCTGCGGGAACGCCGATCGCCGCGGCCATCGCGCGGACCCGGGCCAGGAGCCACTTGACCACCACATCGCCGCGGATCTCAAGGCAGTGCGTCGTCCCGGGCTGGCCCGCCATGGCAGTGAGCATGCCACGCGCCGACGGACGCCGGGAAACGGTGAGAACCGGCACGAAGGGGCTTGGCGTGGGTTGATGCGGCCTTGTTACGGGATGGGCCGGTGTGAGCGCAGCCGCCTCGTGATCATGCCTGTGTGACGAGTACAAGAACCGAGGCGGCCGCTGCGGTCAGCATAGGCGCCGCGCTGGCGCTGCGGAAACGCAATGAGCTGCTGGCGCTGCTGCGGCCGTGCTTTGCCCGGACCGAGCCCTGGCTGCAGGCGGGCAAGTACGTGTCGGCGCTGGCCGGCGAGTTGCCGCGGGTGAACGGGTGGAGCATCGCCCGGCATGGCCGGGACCGGACGCCGGACCGGACGCAGCGGCTGCTGAATCACGCGAGCTGGGACACCTTCGCCGCGATGGGCGTGGTGCGCCGGTTCGCAGTGGCCGGGCTGCAGGCGGCGGCGCGGCGCGGGCGGCGGGGCGGGATGGTGATCGGCGCCATCGACGAGACGGGGCAGGAGAAGGCCGGCGAGGCCACGGCCGGCGTCAAGCGCCAGTACCTGGGGTGCGCGGGCCGGGTGGCGAACGGGATCAACACCGTGCACGTGGCCTACGTGCGGGAAGGCACCGGGCACGCGCTGATCGGCGCCCGGCAGTGGATCCCGGCCGAGCACCTCGCCGACCCGGTCAAGTCCCTGGTCATGGGGCTGCCGCTGGATCTTCAGTTCCGCACCAAGGGCCAGCTGGCCATCGACATCAGCACCGATGCCGCCGCCGACGGGATCCGGCCGGACTTCTACTGCGGCGACGAGGTCTACGGCACCTGCACTCAGCTGCGCGAGCACTTCGAGGCCACCGGCCAGGCCTACGTGCTGCGCGTGCCATCCAACTTCATCATCACCCTGGCTGCGGGCACCAAGCTGACCTGCGCGGAAGCGGTCAAGTCGCTGCTGAAGCACAACCAGCGCTGGGAGATCCGCTCCGCGGGCCACGGATCCAAGGGCGAGCGCTGGTATGCCTGGGCCTGGCTCACCACCGCGTCGGCGCGCCACCACCTGCTGGTCCGCCGCCACCTGAGGACCGGCGAGCTGGCCTTCCACTACTGCTTCGTGCCCGAAGGCCAGCTGCTGACCAAGACCCGGCTGATCAGGGCGGCAGGGCTCCGCTGGCCAGTCGAAGAAGATTTCGAATTCGGCAAGGACTGCTTCGGCCTCGACCAGTGCCAGGCCCGGCTCTACACCGCCATCGCCCGCCACGCCGTGCTGGTCATGGCCGCCCTGGCCATCTGCGCCATCACTACCGCGCTGCTGCGCGACCGTACCGACACCCAGGCACCGCCCCCGATCCGCCCCGACCAGCCACCTCCCGCCGAGCCGGGCATGATCCCGCTGACCATCCCGGAGATCAAGCGGCTACTCGCCGCCCTCACCACCCGGCCCCCGCCCCGATGGCTCGTCATCCACTGGGACGCCTGGACCCGCCGCCACCAGGCCCGCGCACGATGGTTCCACAAACGCGCCAGACTCGCCCGCGACGCCGAGCTTTCCCTGGTCAGCTAGTGAAATGCGGCTGCCCTACTAGGCGGGCAATGGCTGCAGGCCACCGCCATGCTGATCGAGGCCGCGATCCCTGACGATACCAGCTCGCCCGAGACCTGGCCGGTATGCGCGGCGCTGCTGCCGCACGCCCTGGCGGCTCTGACCGATGACAGCGACGGCATGGCTCGAATTGCCAATTATCTCGGATCGAGCGGCAGTTACGCCGCAGCCCGAGATCTCCAGCGGA
>JASHYW010000206.1 GCA_030042885.1 Streptosporangiaceae bacterium
GCTGGTGACGGACAGGCCGAGGCCGGCCGGCAGGCGCGGTACCCGGCCGCCCACGGTGCTCAGCCACCAGCGGGTCACCGGCAAGGGGAGCACGTTGTTGGCGGCGAGCAGGTCATTGAGCTCCGCGAGGTCGGCGATCAGCGCCCCGTTCTGCCCGAAGACGGTCGGGAAGTTCGCCACCGACGCCACGATCTGGACCGTGACCGGGAACTCGCCGAGCGAAATCGAGATGACCGATCCGATGCCGAGCTTGTTGGCCACCAGGTAACCGCTGGTGGCGATGGCCGGGATGACCTGGGACGGCGGCTGTGCCGTGATCGCGACCACCCCGGTGGCGACCCCGGGACCGAGGTCGACGCTGAGCTCGACCGCTATCGACGGATCGTGTCCGGCATTGAACGTGAGCTGCTGTGCCCCCCCGGCCGCGCCATGCCAGCCCAGGATCGCTGGCACTGCCCCGTCCGATGGCGGCAACCCTCCGTATGGGCTCGGCGGCCCGGTCGGCACCAACGCCGAGAATCCGTTGCCCTGCCACGCCGCCAGGCAGGCACCGTGGCAGAACGGCGCGCCGAACGGGCCGCTGGCCGTCCCGGCCACCGCAAGGGACTCGATGCTGAGGTCGGCGGTTGGGGCCGACGGCGGGCTCACCGGGTCGTACGGCGGCAGGGTATAGGTCAGCGAGAGCCCCAGCAGCCGCAGCGGGTAGCTGGCCTGCCGCGGACCTGACAGCATGAAGACCAGGGAGTGCGGCTGGCCGTCGAAGGGCAGGCTCCCGGCGGCGTATATCTGGTAGGTGACGCCGCCGGCATCCTGGATCCAGGCCATGACGGTGGCTGAGCCAAGTTCCCTCCGTACCTCGGCTGCGCTGGTGTGCGGGCCTGCTCCGAGGGCCGCGAGGACCTCCAGCCGTTCCGGCTGGCCGGGCAGCGCCAGCCCGGACGGCCGCCGCGGGGTGATGCGCTGCCACAGCGCGCTCAGCGGAAGCGGCGACAGGTCGGGGCGGAGCAGGATCGTCTTGCCCGCCGTGCTCGCGTCCAGCGCGATCATCTGTCCCCCGTTGCCGATGCCGGCCAGGCTGGCCGGCGTGGCGGCGGTGACACCCGGTGCCCGGGTGATCGCCCCGGTTGCGCCCAGCGGCAGCTCGCCCGCGGAGTCCGCTCGCACATCCGAGCCGACCGCGAACGCGGCCTGGTCCGCGGCCGACTGCCGCCAGCTCGCGTACCCCGCCAGCGCCAGCGTGGTGGTCGCCGTCGCGATGACGACGAGCAGGGCCGGGCCCGCCTGGCGGATCGGCCGCCTGGCGATCTGCCAGCTCACCATGGCGGCGGCCAGCCGCCGGCCGTCATCGGTCGCCTTGTCGGCCAGCCTGGCCAGTAGCGGCAGCCCGCGGAGCGGGATGAGCGCCACCCCGGCCAGCGCGAGCGCGGGGGCGAGGGCGACCACGGGATCGATCCCGAGCGATCCCGTGGCCGGATGCGCGACCGCTGAATAGCCGCGCAGTTCCCATACCGCGACCGCGGCGAGCGCCACCAGGGCCAGGTCGCCACCCGCCCAGGCGATCCCCGCGAGCCGGGCCTGCCGGCCCCGGCGGAGCCTGGCCGCATCGGGGGTCAGGGTGTGCAGCGCCGGCCAGGCCATCACCGCGATGCACACCACCAGCACGGCGAGGGCCGACAGCCAGGCCAGCGGGGTGATGCCGCGGCCCGTATAGCCGCCGATGCGCAGGTCGGCCAGGCGGGCCAGCACGCCGGTCAGGCGGGTGCCGGCCAGCACGCCAACTACGCCGGCCGCGGCGCCGAGCACCGCCGCCTCGGCCAGCACGGGCCGCACCACCTGCCACCTGGTGGCGCCACGCGCCCGCAGCAGCGCGGACTCCTCCTCGCGCATGCTGGCCAGCAGCCGTGCGGCCAGCACCAGTCCCGCCCCGGCCAGCAGCAGCAGCAGCAGTGCGGCGATCGTGAACAGCGACCGGGTCAGCACGATGGTGCTGGCTATGCCGGCCAGGAGCTGCGGCAGGCTCGAGGTCACCTTCAGCCCGTCAGGGAGGAGCACGGACAGCTGCGAAACCGCCTGGCCGGTGCCCGCGTCGAGCGCGTCGATGTTCCCGCGGGCCATCGCCGGTGCCTCTGGCAACACCATCCACGAGCCCTCGCTCGCGGTGAGCGCCCCGCCGAACGCAGCCGGGTTAACCACCGCGGGGCCGTAGCTGACGATCGAACCCTGGGCGCTCCCCATCGTGGAGCTGATGGAGAAACCCTGGACGCTGATCCCTGAGAGGGGCAGCAGGTCCAGCGCCCAGTAAGGCGACGCCGGGTTCCTGGGCCGGAACAGGCCGGTGACCTGCAGCGAGGTCGGCGCCCCGCCGGACGGGGGGGTGCCCGTCAGCACCGAGCCCAGTGTCAGGTGCAGCGGGCTGGCCACAGCGGCCGGCAGGGCCACGGGCACCGGACCGCCGTGTTGCGGCGGACCTGGCCACTTCCCGGCGGTCAGCGTCGCCTGGGCGCTGATCCCTTCCAGCGACGCGGGCTGGATCTGCACGGTGGCCGTGCTGGCGGAGCAGGGGGGGCCGGGTGATCCGGCCGACGCGCAGCTCGTCGGCTGCTCTGTGGTCGACGAGAGCTGGACCGGGTCCGCCCACAGCGCGCTTTCCATCTGGAAACCGACCCCCGGCCAGGCCTTGCGCAGCGTGGCACGGATCTGCTGCGAGTCGGCGGCGGCCTCGCCTGCGTCGACCTCGCCGGACAGGCCGATCACCCGGCCCTGGGAATCGGCGAGGGTGCCCTGCGCTCCGAGCGGGATCACCGCGCCGGCGAAGGTCCAGTCCGCGGCCAAGAGCCCAGTGGTCAGCAGGACCGTGACCGCGACGCAGGCCAGGAGCAGCCACGAGGACCTGGCCCGGCGGACGAGGAACGACACCCCCAGCCCACGCACGGGTAGCCCTATCTTCCCGAGGTGCTGATGATGGACCCATCCTCCAGCACCATGACCTTGTCGGCCAGGTCGATGAGCGCCTCGTCGTGGGTGGCGACCAGGGCGGTGATCCCCTCGGAACGCACCACGCTGAGCAGCAGCTCCATGAACTGCCGGCCGGTCTCCAGGTCGAGCTGGCTGGTTGGCTCGTCCGCGATCAGCAGGCCCGGCCGGCCGGCCAGCGCGCGGGCGATGCCCACCCGCTGCTGCTGGCCGCCGGAAAGCTCATCCGGGCGGTGCGCGGCATGGCTGGACAGCCCGGTCAGCGCCAGCATGGCCGCCACCCGCTCCCGGCGCTCGCTGGGCGGCAGGCCCTCGATACGCAGCGGAATCCCGACGTTCTCCGCCGCGGACAGCATCGGCACGAGCCCGAAGGACTGGAAGATGAAGGCGACCCTGTCCCGCCGCAGCGCCAGCCGCTCCCGCTCGGTCATCCGGTTCACCTCGCGGCCGTCCACCCACACCCGGCCGGCCGTCGGATCGTCCAGGCCACCGATGATGTTCAGCAGCGTGGTCTTTCCCGAGCCGGATCGCCCGCGCACGACAACGAGCTGACCACGGTCTACCGTGAACGAAACCCCGCGCAGAGCATGGACGGCGGTATGCCCGCTGCCGAAGGTCCGGCAGATACCGTCCGCCGCCACCATGACCTGTGGCGGCGGGACGGCGTTGGCTGTGCCGTCCGCGGAGCGTGCCTGGCCGGAGTTCATTCCGATCCTTTACGGAGGTGACTGCGGAGGGTTAAGCGGCCAGCAGGGGGACGAGTACCTGCGCGTCGGGGCTTCCCCAGCCCGTGGCCGCGTCCCACCCGGGAACGGCCTGCCAACCGCCCGTGCTGCCAGGATACGGAATGGTCTGGATGTTGCTGCCGGTCGTGATGTCGTGGAACGCCTGGTGGTAGCTGGAGCTGCGGGCGATGCGGTAGATGGCGGGGTTGACGAAGCCGACGTCGTGCTGGGCGTACTGGTCGGCCAGCGCCACGAGTCCCGCCCACAGCGGCGCGTCCGCGCCGGTGCCGGAGTTCGGCATGATCGCTGTCTTGCCGCTGCCGGTAAAGACGGTCGGGCTGCCGCCCTGCTGGTCAGCGTCAGCGGCCACGTCGGGCACGCCCCTCATCGCCCCGATCCCGGGGACGCCATCCTGGTAGGCGGGACGGGCGTACAGGTGGCTGAAGCCGCCCCCCGATACTCCGTTGGTCAAGGTGAAGCCGGACTGGCCATTCCAGACGGTCTCGCTGACGTAGGCGCCGGTCACGGGATCCACGGTGAGCGTGGTGCCGCCCACGGCCAGCACGAGCGGGTCGGAGGCTGGAAGGCTGACCTCCTGGACCGGCGTGCCCCCGAACCAGGCGTCGCTGAACGCGCCGTTATCGCCTGAGCTGGCGACCACCGTGACGTGGTGAGCTTCCGCTTCTGCCAGTATCGAGTTCACCTGGGCCGCCTGAGCCTTGGTGAAGAAGTGCTCCCCCAGGCTCCAGTCGATCGTGGCCACGTCGGTGCCGGAGACGGCCAGCCGCAACCCGGCGATCATGTCCGCGGTCGCGTTCGCGGCGCTGTCCAGGGCGTTGGCGGGCATCAGGACCACCCGGAGGGTGGCGGCGGGCGCGATCATGTGCAGGACCTCCAGGTCCCCGACGTCGTCGCCGGCCGCCTGATATGGCGCGGCCCAGCCCGCGAGGGTGGTCACGACCTGGATCCGCGCGG
>JASHYW010000207.1 GCA_030042885.1 Streptosporangiaceae bacterium
CAGTATCGGCTGGGCGATCACGCTCGGGCTGCTCCTGGGGGGTGCCACCGGCAACCTGGTGGACCGGATCTTCCGGGCGCCGGCACCGTTCCGCGGCGACGTGGTCGACTGGATCGAGCTGCCGCACTGTCCGGTCTTCAACCTGGCCGACTCCTCCATCGTCTGCGCCGGCTTCCTGGTCGTGCTGCTCGCCCTGCGCGGCATCCGCCTGGACGGCACCCGGGCCGCACGCGACGATGACTTCCACGCGACCGACCAGCCCGCGGACGCTCCCCGGCCCGATACGTCCCAACCGGATTATCCGAAAGCGGATTATCCGAAACCGGATTATCCAGAACCACAGTCGAGGGCCGCGCAGTCCCCATGACGGCAACAGGTCAGCGTACGGTCGCGGTACCCGACGGCCTGGACGGGGAACGGCTCGACGCCGCGCTGGCCAGGATGTTCGGGCTGTCCAGGTCCAGGGCCGCGGAGCTGATCGGCGACGGCATGGTGCTGCTCGACGGCAGGCCCGCCGCCAAGTCGGACCGCGTGCTGGCCGGCGAGCCGCTGCAGGTCACGCTCCCGCCGCCGCGCCAGCCCGAACCCCCGAGGCCGGTCGAGGGCCTGACCGTGCTCTACGAGGACGACGACATCGTCGTGGTGGACAAGCCGCGCGGCGTGGCCGCTCATCCGACACCGGGCTGGACCGGCCCTACGGTCATCGGCGGCCTGCTCGCGTCCGGGCACACCGTGGCGACCAGCGGCGCCGCTGAACGCCAGGGCATCGTGCACCGCCTGGACGCGAACACCACGGGCGTGATGGTGGTGGCCAAGAGCGAGCGGGCTTACCGCGCGCTGAAACGGGCCTTCCGCGGGCGCAGCGTGGACAAGCGTTATCACGCGCTGGTGCAGGGACACCCCGATCCGCTGCGCGGCACGGTGGACGCGCCGATCGGCAGGCACCCGTCCGGCGACGGGCGGTTCGCGGTGGTCAGCGACGGGCGGCCGAGCGTGACCCACTACGACACGCTGGAGGCCTTTCGCGCCGCCAGCCTGGTGGCGGTCGAGCTGGAAACCGGCCGGACTCACCAGATCCGGGTGCACATGGCCGCCATCAGGCACCCGTGCGTCGGCGATCTGCTCTACGGCGCGGACCCGGTGCTGGCCGCCCGGCTGGGCCTGACCCGCCAGTGGCTGCATGCGGTCAGCCTCGCGTTCGCCCATCCCGCCGACGGCCGCCAGGTCTCGTTCACCAGCGCCTACCCCGAGGACCTCGCCCACGCCCTGGATGTTCTCCGCGCCGAAAGCTAACTGGCACCCGCGAAGCAAGGCAGAATGACGGCGTGGAGATCGCCGAGCACATCGAGGCGCTGCGCCGCCAGGGCGACCTGCTCGCGGACGCGGCCGAACGTGCCGGCCTGGACGCGGCCGTCCCGCCGTGCCCGCCCTGGCTGGTCAAGGACCTGCTGCGGCACATCGGGTACATCCACCGGTGGGCAGCCAGGCACATCACCGAGTGCCCGGAAACGGTGCTCGACGGCCCGCCGGAGGAGGAGATCCTGCGCGCCGGCGCGGCCGACCCGGACCTGCTCGCCTGGTTCCGAGCTGGCCATGCTGCCCTGGTCGAGGCCCTGAGCACCGCCGATCCCGGCCTGCGCTGCGCGACGTTCATGGACGCCCCCTCCCCGCTCGCGTTCTGGGCCCGCCGGCAGGCCCACGAGACCGCGATCCACCGGGCCGACGCGGAAAGCGCGCTGGGCATCCGGCCCGGGTATGCGCCCGATTTCGCCGCCGACGGCATCGACGAGCTGATCATGGGCTTCGGGCAGCGGCGCAAGTACCGGCCGTCAGCCGAGCACCAGGGCGGCATGGACGTGCGGACCACCGATACCGGCCACGCCTGGCACGTAGCCGCCGAAGACGGCCGCATCCAGGCCCGCCGGGAGCCGGCCGGGCCGGACTCCGCCGGCCGGGCGCCATGCACGGTGACCGGCCCCGCGTCCGGCCTCTACCTGTACTTGTGGAACCGCAGCGACGCCGACCAGGCCGACGTCACCATCGCCGGTGATCCTGGCTTCCTCCAGACGTGGCAGTCAAGCGTCCGCGTCCGCTGGACCTGACCAGACGATCCGGCCAGGGTTCGATGACATGCTCCCAGCCGCCGGTGGTCTGAGTAGATTGCCGTCGCATTCCCCATGGCCGTTGCCGTCGCATTCCCCATGGCCGTTGCCGTCACATCCCCCTGGCCGTTGATGTTTGTGTGAGTCCTGGTGCCTGTGTACGCCGTGGTGCGTCCGCCGCTGAAAATATCGGGGAGGATTAGGGCTTCGGGGAGTATTTGGTGCACTATGATCCCCCTAATCCTCCCATAAGCCCGAATCCTCCCAGAAAATAGCTGATCATCTCGTACAGGTGAGCGAAGGGTACGCGGACGAGGTGTGCGGGACCAGCGAGGTATTCCCTTCAGGGCCGAGTCGGCGCAGACGTGACCCAGGCACGGAGCGGGCCAGACCCCGGTTGAGGCGGCTTCCAGCCAGCGCTCACCAGGTCGCCGACGATGCGCTCCAGAACTGTCATTGTCCCGGAATGTCATATCTGTCTCCAAAATCAAATATACGTTCGAGAGCCGTAGGCGGCCTCTGGTCGGCAGCAAGCATAACCGTAAGGACCATCGGAAGGCAGCCCGAAGCAACCCGGCCGGCGCGCCAGACCGTCGGCGCCGGCCATGCTCCGCTAGGGTGTTAGCACCGGTTGATGAGGACGCGCGCTGCCCGTTTCCGGGGAGCGGCGGCGCGCAGCGTGCCCTGAGGAGGCGGTCGTCATGGCAGAGTCCGATCAGCCGTTCGCTCACCTGCACGTGCACACCGAGTACTCCATGCTGGATGGCGCGGCCCGGCTGAAGGACCTGTTCGCGGAGGTCAAGAAGCTGGGCATGACGCACGTGGCGATGACCGACCACGGCAACATGTTCGGCGCCGCCGAGTTCCACCGGCAGGCCAAAGACGCGGGCATCACTCCGGTGATCGGGATCGAGGCCTACATCGCGCCGGAGGCGCGGAACAATCCCAACCGCGTCCTGTGGGGCCAGCCGCACCAGAAGAAAGACGACGTCTCCGCCGCCGGGGCCTACCTGCACACGACCATCTGGGCCCGCGACAACCAGGGCCTGCACAACCTGTTCCGGCTGTCTTCCCGCTCCTATGCCGAAGGCTGGCTGATCAAGTGGCCCCGGATGGACAAGGAACTGATCGCCGAACACAGCGAAGGGCTGATGGCCTCCACCGGCTGCCCGTCCGGCGAGGTGCAGACCCGGCTGCGCCTGGATCAGTTCGACGAGGCGCTCAAGGCCGCGGCCGAGTGGCAGGACATCTTCGGCAAGGAGAACTACTTCCTCGAGCTGATGGACCACGACCTGGACATCGAGCGCGGGGTCCGCGACGGCCTGGCCGAGATCGGCAGGAAGCTCGGCATCCCGCCGGTCGTCACCAACGACTCGCACTACACCCGCGAGGCGGACGCCCAGGCCCAGGACATGCTGCTGTGCATCCAGACCGGCAAGACCCTGGCCGACGCCGACCGGTTCCGGTTCGAAGGCACCGGCTATTACATCAAGTCTGCCGCCGAGATGTACCGCCTGGACCACAGCGACCTGTGGCA
>JASHYW010000208.1 GCA_030042885.1 Streptosporangiaceae bacterium
GAGCCCTCGGTGGACCTGGCCGTGGCCGTCTCGCTGGCCAGTTCCGCAGCTAACCTGAGCGTGCCGCGTGGCGTGGTCGCCATCGGGGAGGTCGGCCTGGCCGGCGAGGTCCGCCGGGTGGCCGGGCTGCCGCGCCGTCTGGCCGAGGCCGAGCGGATGGGCTTTCGCCGCGCGATCGTCCCGGCGGGCTCGGCAGGCCTGGACGGCGTCGGCGGTCAGGCCGAGCGCGGCGCACAGCCCGGCGGCGATCCCGCGCAGCCCATCGACGTCGTCCAGGTCGAAGACGTCCGCCAGGCGCTGTCCGCGGTGCTCGGGCGACAGCCGTAAGGGCCCGCGGACGAGCCTCCAGGCGCGCCCGGCCGACCGCGCCGGGACGCGCCGACTGCCGCGGGCAGGCCCGGACCCGTGCCACGATAGGCCTGCCATGACCACGCCTCATACCGATCCGCTGCTGGCCTGGTTCGCGCGTCACGCACGGGACCTGCCGTGGCGCGCTCCGGGCACGACGCCCTGGTCGGTGCTGGTCAGCGAGATCATGCTGCAGCAGACGCCGGTGGCGCGGGTGGTGCCCGCGCATCAGGAATGGCTCGCCCGGTGGCCTACGCCGCCGGCGCTCGCGGCCGAGCCGGCCGGCGAGGCGGTCCGGCAGTGGGGCACGCTCGGGTATCCGCGACGCGCGCTCCGGTTGCACGAGACGGCTACCATCCTGACCGCCAGGCACGGCGGCGCCGTCCCGGCGGACGTCGACGCCCTGCTCGCACTGCCGGGTATCGGGCCTTACACGGCCGCGGCCGTGGCCAGCTTTGCCTTCGGCCAGCGGCACGCCGTGCTCGACACCAACGTCCGCCGCGTGCTGGCCAGGCTCGTCGCGGGCCGGGCGCGCCCGGCCGCCGCCGTGTCCACGGCGGAAAGGCGGCTGGCCGAATCGCTGCTGCCCGCCGAGCCCGCCGTCGCGGCGCGCTGGTCCGTCGCGGTGATGGAACTCGGCGCGCTGGTCTGCTCCGCCGCCAGCCCGAACTGTGCCGCCTGTCCGGCGGCCCGCGACTGCGCCTGGCGGGCCGCGGGTCACCCCGAAGAGCCCGCGGCGGCCGGGCGCTCTCGGGGGCGGGGCCAGCGTTACGACGGCACGGACCGCCAGTGCCGGGGGCGCCTGCTCGCGGTGCTCCGCGGTTCGGACATCCCCGCCACCAGGGCCGACTTCGGCGCGGTGTGGGCCGACCAGCCGCAACTCGCCCGCGCGCTGGACGGACTGGTCGCTGACGGCCTGGTCGATCCGCTCCCGGACGGCCGCTACGCGCTGCCGGGCTCACCGGCAGCATGAGGCCCCGGGCCTGCATGCAGGCCCGGGCCTCAGCCGCGTCAGCCGAGCGCGGAGGCGGTCCCGCCGTCCTGGCTGCCTGAACTGCCTGCCGAACTGCTGACGGCGCTGCCCTTGGTGGTCACCGGCTCGCTCGCGACCTCCGGCGCGGGCGTGTCAAGGACCAGATCGGGCTTGGCGACGCCGTTGAACGTGAACTTGGCGGTCTCGCCGCTGCCTTCGATGTCCACGATGACGATCTGCCCCGGCCTGAGCTCGCCGAACAGGATCTTCTCCGACAGGCTGTCCTCGATTTCCCGCTGGATCGTGCGCCGCAGCGGCCTGGCCCCGAGGACCGGGTCATAGCCGCGCTGGGACAGCAGGTCCTTGGCCTCGGGCCGCAGTTCGATGGCCATATCACGGTCCTTGAGGCGCTCGTCCACCTTGGCGATCATCAGGTCGACAATGCGGAAGATCTCGTCCCGGTCGAGCTGGTGGAACACGATGATGTCGTCCACCCGGTTCAGGAACTCCGGCCGGAAGTGCTGCTTGAGCTCCTCTTGCACCTTGGTCTTCATCCGGTCGTACGAACCGCGGGACTCGCCCTGGCGGGCGAACCCGACGGTCACGCCCTTGGAGATGTCGCGGGTGCCCAGGTTGGTGGTCATGATGATGACGGTGTTCTTGAAGTCGACCGTCCGGCCCTGCGCGTCGGTCAGCCGGCCGTCTTCAAGGATCTGCAGCAGCGAGTTGAAGATGTCCGGGTGCGCCTTCTCGATCTCGTCGAAGAGCACGACGGAGAACGGCCGCCTGCGGACCTTCTCGGTGAGCTGGCCGCCTTCCTCGTAGCCGACGTATCCGGGCGGAGACCCGAACAGCCGCGAGACGGTGTGCTTCTCCATGTACTCGCTCATGTCAAGCTGGATGAGCGAGTCCTCGTCGCCGAACAGGAACTCGGCGAGCGTCTTGGACAGCTCCGTCTTACCGACGCCTGACGGGCCCGCGAAGATGAACGAGCCGCCGGGGCGCTTGGGATCCTTCAGGCCGGCCCGGGTACGCCTGATCGCCTGGGACAGCGCCCTGATCGCGTCGTTCTGGCCGATGACCCGCTTGTGCAGCTCGTCCTCCATGCGCAGCAGGCGCTGCGACTCCTCTTCGGTGAGCTTGAACACCGGGATGCCGGTGGCGGTAGCGAGCACCTCGGCGATGAGTTCCTCGTTCACCTCGGCCACGACGTCCATATCGCCGGCCTTCCACTCCTTCTCCCGGGACGCCTTCTTGGCCAGCAGCTGCTTCTCGGTGTCCCGCAGCGCGGCGGCCTTCTCGAAGTCCTGCGAGTCGATGGCCGATTCCTTCTCCCGGCGCACCTGGGCGATCTTCTCGTCGTACTCCCGCAGGTCCGGCGGCGCGGTCATGCGGCGGATGCGCATCCGGGACCCGGCCTCGTCGATCAGGTCGATGGCCTTGTCCGGCAGGAAGCGGTCGCTGATGTAACGGTCGGCCAGCTGGGCCGCGGAGACCAGCGCACCGTCCGTGATGGACACCCGGTGGTGCGCCTCGTACCGGTCCCGCAGGCCCTTGAGGATCTCGATCGTGTGCGAGATCGTGGGCTCGGCGACCTGGATGGGCTGGAACCTGCGCTCCAGCGCGGCGTCCTTCTCCAGGTACTTGCGGTACTCATCCAGCGTGGTGGCGCCGATGGTCTGCAGCTCGCCGCGGGCCAGCATTGGCTTGAGGATCGACGCGGCGTCGATCGCGCCCTCGGCCGCGCCCGCCCCGACAAGCGTGTGGATCTCGTCGATGAACAAGATGATGTCGCCGCGGGTGCGGATCTCCTTGAGCACCTTCTTGAGCCGCTCTTCGAAATCGCCGCGGTACCGCGATCCGGCCACCAGGGCGCCGAGGTCCAGCGTGTACAGCTGCTTGTCCTTGATGGTCTCGGGCACCTCGCCCTTGACGATCTTCTGCGCCAGGCCCTCGACGACCGC
>JASHYW010000209.1 GCA_030042885.1 Streptosporangiaceae bacterium
TGCCGGACCCCGGTGGTGAGCGCGATCGGGCACGAGCAGGACACCCCGCTGCTCGACTACGTGGCCGACCTGCGCGCGTCCACGCCGACCGACGCCGCCAAGCGGGTGGTCCCCGACGTCGGCGAGCAGCTGGCGCTGGTGGCCCAGCTGCGCGACCGCGCGCGCCGGACCCTGACCGGCTGGCTCGTCCGGGAGACGGCCTGGCTGGAGGCGATCAGGTCACGGCCGGTGCTGGCCGAACCGGTGCGGGAGATCGAGCGCCAGGCCGAACGGGTGGACGTCCTGCTGCAGCGGGCCAGGACGTCGCTGGACGCCAGCCTGGCCCGGGCCGGCGACGACGTCGCGCACACCCGGGCCCGGCTGCTCGCGCTGTCGCCCGCCTCGACGCTGCGCCGTGGCTACGCGATCGTGCAGCACCGCGACGACGGCGTGGTCCGCAGCGCGGCCGAGGTCGACCCGGGTGAGACGCTGACCGTCCGGTTCGCGGCCGATCAGCTCACCGTGCGCGCCTGCGGCGACGGTGATGACGGATAGGGTTGATCCCGTGGCAGAAGGTGGTCCCGACGCGCTTCCCCCGCAGGAGGCGCTGTCGTACGAGCAGGCCAGGGACAAGCTGGCCGCGGTGGTCAAGCGCCTCGAAGCCGGCGGCCTGACCCTCGAGCAGTCGCTCGAGCTGTGGGAACGCGGCGAGCGGCTGGCCGCGGTGTGCGAGGAGTGGCTCGATGGCGCGCGGGCCAGGCTCGCCGCCGCGATGGCCAGGCGCGGCGATGCCCCGGATGACGGCGAGGACGAGGCCCCCTTCTGATCCCTCAGCTTCGGGTCAGCTGCTGACCGGGCGGAGGGAGGCGGCGAGCTCGCGTAGTTCGGCCCAGGTCGCGTTGCCGGTGACCACGACCGTGAACCCGGCCGGGCTGGTGAAGTACATCGATCGCTGGCCCCGGGACGGCGTGGCGGAGACGCTCCAGGTCCCGTCGGCCAGCCGCGTCGGCGGGAGCGCCGTGCCGTCGTTGGTCATCCGCCGGACGAACGCGGCGGCGGCCGCGTTGGTCTCCTCGAGCGAGGCCAGCGACCCATCGGGGGTCATGAAGCCGAGGTGCCAGGTGACCGTGCCCGCGCCGTTCGCGCCGCCCACGGTCAGCAGGGAGCTGACCGGCTGCCAGGAGCCGGGCAGGCCGGCCGGGGCCACCGCCGGGTAGGGCGCTAGCCTGGCCAGCGCGGTCAGGTCACCGCGGTAGCTGATGGGAACAGGCTGCGCCGTATGCGGGGCCGGGATCGCGACCACGACTATCGCGGCACCGAGCAGGCAGCCCAGCGCGGAAACGGCTCCGCGCAGCATCGGCCTCACAACTGCTCAGGCTAACCGCTGCGCCGCAGGCGCCGGGCCCCGCACCGCGAGGACCCGCAGGGCCGCAGCGGTGTCCCGGCGCCGAGGACCCGCCTTCCTCAGTGCTTTTCTGGCACGCTTCCGGCACGACCAGGCGAAGCGCCCGTGGGGGAGGCAGGTAAAACAGCTGCGTAGGATCACTACAGGCCCAGCGGGAAGGACACGATATGACCGCCGAGCAGCAGGCCCACGAGCCAGCCAGCCAAGCTCCCGACCGCAACCTGGCCCTCGAGCTGGCCCGGGTGACCGAAGCCGCGTCGATGGCGGCCGCCAGGTGGGTGGGCCGCGGCGACAAGAACGGGGCCGACGGGGCCGCGGTGAACGCGATGCGGATGCTGATCAACTCGGTATCCATGCGAGGCGTGGTGGTCATCGGCGAGGGCGAGAAGGATCACGCGCCGATGCTGTTCAACGGCGAAGAGGTGGGCGACGGCTCCGGCCCCGCCTGCGACGTCGCGGTAGACCCGATCGACGGCACGCGGCTGTGCGCCAACGGCATGCCGAACGCCATCTCGGTCCTGGCCGTGGCCGGCCGCGGCTCGATGTACGACCCGTCCGCGGTGTTCTACATGTCCAAGCTGGCCACCGGCCCTGAAGCGGCCGGCATGGTCGACCTCGAGGCACCGCCGGCCGCCAACGTCCTGGCCGTGGCCAAGGGCAAAGGCTGCTCGCCGCAGGACGTCACCGTGGTCATCCTGGATCGTCCGCGGCACGCCGAGCTGATCTCAGAGGTCCGCGCTAGCGGGGCCCGGATCCACCTGATCACCGACGGCGACGTGGCCGGCGCCATCATGGCCGCGCGCGATGGCACAGGGATCGACCTGATGCTCGGCATCGGGGGGACGCCGGAGGGCGTCATCGCCGCATGCGCGCTGAAATGCCTCGGCGGGGTCATCCTGGGCAAGCTCGCGCCCAGGGACGAGGCGGAACGCCGCCGCGCGCTCGACGCGGGCCATGACCTGGACCGCGTGCTCACCACCGACGATCTGGTCACCTCCGATGACGTGTTCTTCGCGGCCACCGGGATCACCGACGGCGAGCTGGTCGACGGCGTCCGTTACCGGGGCGGCCACGCGACCACTCACTCGCTGGTCATGCGCTCACGCTCGGGGACCATCCGCAGCATCAAGAGCGAGCACCAGCTGTGGAAGCTCCGCGCGTATTCTTCAGTCAACTTCGGCTGACCAGGCATCGCCGGTGCCGGGCCGCAGGTGGGCGTCAATAAACTCCGGCTGACCCTCGACAGAGCACCGCGTCAGCGGCGGCCGAACAGGCGGAAACGGCGGGCCCTGGGCGGCGTGTGCACGATCACCTCGCCGCCGAGAACCAGCGCCTTGACCTCGATGACCGGCGTATCGGGGCCGGCCGGCGGCGGTGTGCCGCCGCGCCTCC
>JASHYW010000210.1 GCA_030042885.1 Streptosporangiaceae bacterium
CGGGATCGGCGGCTGGGGATCGAGGCGCAAGCCGATGGCCCTGGTCCGCGCCATCGTGCGGTCGCCGCTGAAGAACCTCACCGTGGTGTCGTACGCGGGCCCCGATGTCGGGCTGCTGGTCGCGTCCGGCCAGGCCAAGCGGGTCGTCACCGGCTTCGCGTCGCTGGACTCGATCGCCCTGGAGCCGCACTTCCGCCGGGCCAGGCAGGACGGCACGGTCGAGCTGACCGAGCTGGACGAGGGCATGCTGCACTGGGGCCTGCTGGCCGCCGCGCACCGGCTGCCGTTCCTGCCGATCCGGGCCGGCCTGGGCTCCGGCGTGCTCGAGGTCAACCCGGAGCTGCGCACGATCCGCTCGCCGTACCGTGACGGCGAGGAGCTGGTGGCCATGCCGGCGCTGCGCCTGGACGCGGCGCTGGTCCACATGAACCGGGCGGACGCGGCGGGCAACGGCCAGTACCTCGGTCCGGACCCGTACTTCGACGACCTGTTCTGCCTGGCCGCCGAGCGGGCGTACGTGTCGTGCGAGCGGATCGTGCCCAGGTTCCATGGCCCGCCGCAGACCCTGCTGCTCAACCGGGCCATGGTGCATGCCGTCACGGAGACCCCGAACGGCGCCCACTTCACCAGCTGCGTCCCGGACTACGGCCGCGACGAGGCGTTCCAGGCCCGTTATGCGCGGGCCGCCGCCGACCCGGACGCCTGGCGGGAGTTCGCCGCGCGGTACCTGGCCGGCGACGAGGCCGCCTACCAGAAGGCGGTCACGGGATGACGGGCCAACTGCCGGGGGCCGAGGGGGTCTGGGGGGAAAGGTTTCCCCCCAGGAGCGGGGGGATCCCGGGGGGTCGCCCCCCCGGGGCAAGCAGGGCTGAGGTCTGCATCGTGGCCTGCGCCGAGGCGTGGCGCGGCGACGGCGCGATCCTGGCCAGCCCGATGGGGCTGATCCCGTCCCTGGGCGCCCGGCTGGCCCGGCTCACGTTCGCGCCGGACCTGCTGCTGACCGACGGCGAGGCGTACCTCTTGGATGCTGTGGGCGGCATCGAGGGCTGGCTGCCGTACGCCAAGGTGTTCACCATGCTCGCGGCGGGCCGCAGGCACGTGATGATGGGCGCGGCGCAGATTGACCGGTTCGGGAACCAGAACATCTCGGCCATCGGCGACTGGAAACGCCCCAAGGCCCAGCTGCTCGGCGTGCGCGGCGCGCCGGGCAACACGGTGAACCACCCGGTCAGCTACTGGATCCCCCGGCACTCGCCGCGCGTCTTCGTCAGCGGGGTGGACATGGTCTGCGGCGTGGGCTACGACCGCGGCGCCGCCGAGCTGCGGGTGGTGGTGACCAACCTGGCCGTGCTGGACTTCGGCACGCCCGAACGCACCATGCGGCTGCGGTCGGTTCATCCGGGGGTCGAGGTGGCCGACGTGGTGGCCGCCACCGGCTTCCCGCTCGCCATCGGTGACCAGGTGCCGCTGACCCGGTTGCCGACGGCCGCGGAACTCGACCTGATCCGGACCCGGCTCGACCCTGCCGGGGCGCGAGAGGCTGAGCTCCAGTGAGCGAGCCGAAGGGCCGCGGTGCCGACTGGACTGAGGAGCGACGAAGGAGCGACGAGGGAAGGAGGCACCTCAAAAGCGGCCCGGAGGCGAGCGGGACAACACTGATACGGACTCCGCTGACGGACCTGCTGGGCATCCGGCACCCGGTCGTGCAGGCCGCGATGGGCTACGTGTCCGGGCCGCGGCTGGCCGCGGCGACGTCGAACGCCGGGGGCCTGGGCCTCATCGCGTCCGCGACCATGAGCCTGGCCGAGCTGCGGGCCGCGATCGCGGAGACGGCGGGGCGGACCGCGGCGCCGTTCGGCGTGAACCTGCGCGCCGACGCCCCGGACGCCGCCGAGCGGGTCAGGCTCATCATCGCCGGACGGGTCCCCGTGGCCTCGTTCGCGCAGGCCCCGAAGCCGGAGCTGATCAACGCGCTCAGGGACGCCGGGGTCATCACCATCGCGTCGGTCGGCGCGCGGCGGCACGCGGAGAAGGTCGCCGGGTGGGGCGTCGACGCGGTGATCGCGACCGGCGCCGAGGGCGGCGGGCACGTCGGCGCGGTGCCGACCAGCCTGCTGATCCCGCAGGTCGCGGGCGCGGTGGACATCCCGGTGATCGCGGCAGGCGGGTTCTTCGACGGCCGGGGCCTGGTCGCGGCGCTGGCGTACGGCGCGGCCGGCATCGCGATGGGCACCCGGTTCCTGCTGACCAGCGACAGCCCGGTGGCCGACGCGGTCAAGCAGGTTTATCTGGCGGCCGACCTGACCGGCACCGTGGTCACCACCCGGGTCGACGGCGTGCCGCACCGGGTGCTGCGCACGACGATGGTCGACCGGCTAGAGCGGGCGGGCCGGGTCCGCTGGCTGCTCCGGTCGGCCCGCAACGCGGCCGCGTTCCGCGCCGCGGGCGGGCTGAGCTGGCCGGAGATGCTCCGCCAGGGCCGGGCCCTACGCCGGGGGACGGGGCGCCGGGACACCGAACTGACCTGGGCTCAGGTGCTGATGGCCGCGAACACCCCGGTGCTGTTGCGCGCGGCCATGGTGGACGGCCGCCCCGACCTCGGCCTGATGTCATCCGGCCAGGTCGCCGGGCTGATCGATGACCTGCCGTCATGCGCGGAGCTGATCGAGGCGATTATGACCGAGGCTGAAACATGCCTGGACGCGATGGCCGCGGTCCGTTCGGTATGAAAATCATGTGTCCCGAACGGACGGTGGTGCACGCGGCCGGCACCGGTCAGATCCGCTCGACGATGGTCACGTTGGCCTGGCCGCCGCCCTCGCACATGGTGAGCATCCCGTAGCGGCCGCCGGTCCGTTCCAGGGAGTGCAGCAGCGTGGTCAGCAGCCGGGCGCCGGTGGCGCCGAGCGGGTGGCCGAGCGCGATCGCCCCGCCGCAGACGTTCACCCGGGCCAGGTCCGCGCCGGTCTCGCGCTGCCAGGCCAGCACCACCGAGGCGAACGCCTCG
>JASHYW010000211.1 GCA_030042885.1 Streptosporangiaceae bacterium
CACAAGTACAAGGACTCGCGCGAGCACTTCGAGATGCGGACGCACAAGCGGCTGATCGACATCATCGACCCCACGCCGAAGACGGTGGACTCGCTGATGCGCCTCGACCTGCCGGCCGGCGTCGACATCGAGATCAAGCTCTGAGGAACGCACCGACCATGGGCAAGCAGATCAAAGGGATCCTGGGCACCAAGCTCGGCATGACCCAGGTCTTCAACGAGGCCGGGCAGATCGTGCCGGTCACGGTCGTACAGGCCGGGCCGTGCGTGGTGACCGCCGTGCGCACCCCCGACCACGACGGGTACTCCGCCGTGCAGCTCGGCTTCGGCGAGATCGATCCGCGCAAGGTGACCAAGCCGGTCAGCGGCGTGTTCGCCAAGGCCGGCCTGACGCCTCGCAGATACCTGGCCGAGCTGCGCACCGACGACGCGTCGGAATACACGCTCGGGCAGGAGGTCACCGCCGAGGTGTTCGCCAGCGGCCAGCGCGTGGACGTGACCGGCCGGAGCAAGGGCAAGGGCACCGCGGGCGTCATGAAGCGGCACGGCTTCCGCGGCCTGGGCGCCGCGCACGGCACCCAGCGCAAGCACCGCTCGCCCGGCTCCATCGGCGCCTGCGCGACCCCGGGCCGGGTGTTCAAGGGCCTGGGGATGGCGGGCCGGATGGGCGGCGTGCGCACCACCGTGCAGTCGCTCACTGTGCACTCCGTCGACACCGAGCGCGGGCTGCTGCTGATCAAGGGCGCCGTGCCCGGCCCGGGCGGCCGCGTCGTCCTGGTGCGCAGCGCGGCCAGGACCCTGCCAGAGCCGGGGAGTGAGGCCCGATGACCGCCGTCAGCGTCATCTCGCCCTCGGGCACCAGCGACAAGACGGTCGAGCTGCCCGAGGAGATCTTTGCCGCCAAGGTGAACGTGCCGCTGATCCACCAGGTCGTGGTGGCCCAGCAGGCCGCGGCCCGGCAGGGCACGCACGCCACGAGGACCCGCGGCCAGGTCCGCGGCGGCGGCAAGAAGCCGTACCGGCAGAAGGGCACCGGCCGCGCGCGCCAGGGATCGATCCGCGCGCCCCAGTACGCCGGCGGCGGCACCGCGCACGGCCCGGTGCCGCGCTCGTACGTGCAGCGGACGCCGAAGAAGATGAAGGCGGCCGCGCTGCGCGGCGCGCTGTCCGACCGGCTCAGCCACGACCGGGTCCGGGTGGTCAGCGGCTTCGTGGACGGCGACGTGCCCAGGACCAGGGACGCGGTGGCCGTGCTGGTCAGCGCGGTCCCTTCCTTCGGCGAACTGGGCAGGCCGGTGCTCGTGGTCACGCACCGCGATGACGAGATCACCTGGAAGTCCCTGCGGAACGTGCCCCGCGTGCACGTGCTCACCCAGGACCAGCTCAACACCTACGACGTGCTGGCCAGCGACCACGTGGTCTTCACCGAGCAGGCCCTGACGGCGTTCGTGGCCCGGGTCGCGGGGTCTGCGGGGTCCGGGCCGGCTAAGGAGGCGGCCAAGTGAGCCGGGACAACAACCCGAGGGACATCCTGCTGCGGCCGGTGGTCTCGGAGAAGAGCTACGGGCTGCTCGACGAGGGCAAGTACACCTTCGTCGTCGCCCCGGACGCCAACAAGACCCAGATCAGGCTGGCGGTGGAGGCCGTGTTCGGGGTCAAGGTGACCGGGGTCAACACCGTGAACCGCCCGGGCAAGCGCCGCCGCACCCGGTACGGCTGGGGCAAGCGGCCCGACACCAAGCGGGCGATCGTGACCCTCGCCGCAGGGGACAGGATCGACATATTCGGCGGCTCGGTCCGCTAAGGGAGACTCGACGCAGATGGCTATCCGTAAGTACAAGCCGACCACCCCGGGCCGGCGCGGCGCGAGCGGCTCCGACTTCACCGAGGTCACCCGGAGCGAGCCGGAGAAGTCGCTGGTGCGCCCGCTGCACTCGCGCGGCGGCAGGAACGTGCACGGCCGCATCACCGCCCGGCATCAGGGCGGCGGCCACAAGCAGTCCTACCGCCTGATCGACTTCCGGCGCGCGGACAAGGACGGCGTGCCGGCCAAGGTGGCGCACATCGAGTACGACCCGAACCGGACCGCGCGGATCGCGCTGCTGCACTACGCGGATGGCGAGAAGCGCTACATCATCTGCCCGCAGGGCCTGTCCGCGGGGGACAGCGTGGAGAGTGGTCCCGGCGCGGACATCAAGCCGGGCAACTCGCTGCCGCTGCGCAGCATCCCGACGGGCACCGTGGTGCACGCCATCGAGCTTCGGCCCGGCGGCGGGGCGAAGCTCGCCAGGTCGGCAGGCGCGGGAGTGCAGCTGCTGGCCAAGGAGGGCGGCTACGCCCAGCTGCGGATGCCGTCCGGCGAAATACGCAGGGTCGACGCGACCTGCCGGGCCACCGTGGGGGAGGTGGGCAACGCCGAGCAGGGCAACGTCAAGCTCGGCAAGGCCGGCCGTAGCCGGTGGAAGGGCCGCCGTCCCTCGGTGCGCGGCGTCGCCATGAACCCCGTGGACCATCCGCTTGGCGGCGGTGAGGGCAAGAGCTCCGGCGGACGCCATCCGGTCAGTCCGTGGGGCCAGCCGGAAGGCCGGACCCGGCGGGCGCACAAGCCGAGTGACCGGCTAATCAGCCGTCGCCGCGGCAGGAACAAGCGGTAGGAGCAGGACGCGATGCCTCGTAGCCTTAAGAAGGGCCCCTTCGTGGACGACCACCTGATGAGGAAGGTGGACGTGCAGAACGAGAAGGGCACGAAGACCGTCATCAGGACCTGGTCCAGGCGTTCCATGATCGTGCCGGCCATGCTCGGGCACACGATCGCCGTCCATGACGGCAGGAAGCACATCCCGGTGTTCATCACCGAGTCGATGGTGGGCCACAAGCTCGGCGAGTTCGCTCCCACGCGGACTTTCCGCAGTCATGTCAAGGACGACCGGCGCAGCCGCCGATAGGAGAACGAGTTATGGCTCTGCTGGTCTCGGGGGGACGACCCCCCCAGACCCCCCCGTTCCGGGGGGACCCATCCCCCCGGACCCCTCTTGGGAGGGACAACTCCCCGCAGCCCACCGCTGCGGGGCTTCGCCCCGCGGGGATCGCGCCTGCGTACGGACAGGAGGATTGATGGAAGCCAGGGCATCAGCGCGGTACGTCCGCGTCACGCCGCGGAAGGCCCGCCGGGTGGTGGACCTGATCCGCGGGCTGCCCGCTGACCAGGCACAGGCCGTGCTGGCCTTCGCGCCGCAGTCGGCCAGCGACCCCGTGGGCAAGGTGCTCGCCAGCGCGCTCGCCAACGCGGAGGCCACAGGCGGGCGCGGGGACCGGGGCATGATGTGGGTCCGGCGGGCCTGGGTCGACGAGGGCCCCACGCTCAAGCGCTTCAGGCCGCGCGCCCAGGGCCGCGGTTACCGGATCTACAAGCGCACCAGCCACATCACGGTCATCGTCTCCGACGACTCCGAGGGAGGGACTCGCTAGTGGGGCAGAAGGTGAACCCGCACGGGTTCCGGCTGGGCATCACCACGGACTTCAAGAGCCGCTGGTACGCCGACAAGCTGTACAAGGAGTACGTCGCCGAGGACGTGGCGATCCGGCGGATGCTGCAGCGCGGCATGGAGCGGGCCGGCATCTCCAAGGTGGAGATCGAGCGGACCAGGGACCGGGTCCGGGTGGACATCCACACCGCCCGGCCGGGGATCGTCATCGGCCGCCGCGGCGCGGAAGCCGACCGCATCCGCGGCGACCTGGAGAAGCTGACCGGCAAGCAGATCCAGCTCAACATCCTCGAGGTGAAGAACCCGGAGACCGACGCGCAGCTGGTGGCCCAGGGAGTCGCCGAGCAGCTGTCCAGCCGGGTGTCGTTCCGGCGGGCCATGCGCAAGGCGATCCAGAGCGCCATGAAGGGCGGGGCCAAGGGGATCAGGGTTCAGTGCTCAGGCCGCCTGGGCGGCGCGGAGATGTCGCGGTCGGAGTTCTACCGCGAGGGCCGGGTGCCGCTGCACACGCTGCGCGCGGACATCGACTACGGCTTCTACGAGGCCCGCACCACGTTCGGCCGGATCGGCGTGAAGGTGTGGATCTACCGGGGCGAGGCGCCGACCAGCCGGGCCGGCCGCGAGGCGCAGCAGGCCGCGCTGCGGGCCGCTGCCCAGCAGCGGACCCAGCGTCCGCGCGAGCCGCAGTCTTCGGGACGGCGCCGCCGCGGAGCCGAGACCGCGGGGGAGGAGGGCTGACGCATGCTCATTCCGCGCAGGGTCAAGCACCGGAAGCAGCACCGGCCGCACCGGACGGGCAACGCGACCGGCGGGACCCACGTCAACTTCGGCGAGTACGGTATCCAGGCCCTTGAGCACGCTTACGTGACCAACCGGCAGATCGAGGCCGCCCGTATCGCCATGACCCGGCACATCCGCCGGGGCGGGAAGGTGTGGATCAACATCTTCCCGGACCGGCCGCTGACCAAGAAGCCGGCCGAGACGCGCATGGGGTCGGGCAAGGGTTCGCCGGAATGGTGGATCGCCAACGTGAAGCCGGGCCGGGTCATGTTCGAGCTGTCCGGAGTCTCCGAGCCAGTAGCCAGGGAGGCGCTGCGCCGCGCGATCCACAAGCTCCCGATGAAGTGACGGGTGGTCAAGCGAGAGGTCGGTGAAGGCTGATGTCAAAGATGCACAAGCTCCCGATGCTCTGCCAGCTGACATGGCCAAGGGCGGTCAAGCGAGAGGTCGGTGAGGGCTGATGTCAAAGATGCACAAGCTCCCGATGCTCTGCCAGCTGACATGGCCAAGGGCGGTCAAGCGAGAGGTCGGTGAAGGCTGATGGCGAGCGGCCTGACCGCGCAGCTGCGCGTGTCCACCGAGGAGGAACTGCACGCCAAGCTGGCCGAGGCCAAGGCGGAGCTGTTTAACCTGCGCTTCCAGGGTGCCACCGGGCAGCTGGAAAGCCACGGCAGGCTGCGTGCGGTCCGCAAGGAGATCGCCCGCATCTACACGGTGATGCGGGAGCGGGAGCTCGGGATCATCACTCTGGTCGAGGACACTGGCGAGCCCGAGGTTCCCGAGCCGGAGACGTCGGCCGCACAGGCCGAACAGGACGCGGCCACCGATGATGCCGCCACCGATGAAGCAGCCGAGGAGGCGGGGGAGTGAGCGAGCCGAAGGGGCGCGGCGGCGCCTGGACTGTGTTTTTCCCCCCAAACCCACCCCAGGGGCGAGAGACGAGCGACGAGGGAAGGCGGCGCCTTAAGGCGCTCCGGAGGCGAGCGGGAGGCAGAGCGTGAGCGAGGACGCCACGGGCGGCACCCCGGCGACACGCGGGTACCGCAAGGGCAGAGAAGGCTACGTGGTCAGCGACAAGATGGACAAGACCGTCGTGGTCGTGGTCGAGGACCACGTCAAGCACCCCAAGTACGGCAAGGTCCTGCGCCGTACCAAGAAGTACAAGGCGCACGACGCCGCCAACGCCTGTGGCGTCGGCGACCGCGTGCTGCTGATGGAGACCCGGCCGCTGTCGGCGACCAAGCGCTGGCGGGTGGCCGAGATCCTGGAGAAGGCCAAGTAACAGGAGACCGCCTGGCTCCGATGCCCGGCGAAAGATAGCAGGAGTTGACGTGATCCAGCAGGAGTCGCGGCTTAAGGTCGCCGACAACACGGGTGCCAAGGAGATCCTGTGCATCCGCGTGCTCGGCGGCAGCGGCCGGCGATACGCGGGCATCGGTGACGTCATCGTGGCCACGGTGAAGGATGCCCTTCCCGGCGCCGGCGTCAAGAAGGGCGACGTCGTCAAGGCGGTCGTGGTGCGCACCCGCAAGGAGCGGCGCCGAGGCGACGGCTCCTACATCCGGTTCGATGAGAACGCGGCGGTGCTGATCAGGGACGGCGGTGACCCGCGCGGTACCCGCATCTTCGGCCCGGTCGGCCGCGAGCTGCGGGAGAAGCGGTTCATGCGGATCATCTCGCTGGCCCCGGAGGTGCTCTAGATGAAGATCAAGAAGGGCGACCACGTGGTGGTGGTGGCGGGCCGCGACCGCGGCCGCACCGGCCTGGTGATCGCGGCCTACCCGGACCGGGGCAAGGTGCTCGTCCAGGGCGTCAACGTGGTCAAGAAGAACAAGAAGGTCAACTACCAGGGCAGGCGCGGCGC
>JASHYW010000212.1 GCA_030042885.1 Streptosporangiaceae bacterium
CCGGGAGCGCCGTCCGCTCACGCCCGGCGGGGTGCCGGAGACGCGGCCGAGTTCGTGGCCGGCCGCAACCCCGTGGTCGAGTCGCTCCGGGCCGGCGTGCCCTCGGCGGCGCTGTACGTCGGGGTCCGGGTCCAGCACGACGAGCGGGTCAGCGAGGCCATCAAGCTGGCCGCCGGCCGTGGCGTGCCGGTCCTGGAAGCCGGCGCCGCCGAGCTGGACCGGCTCACCGGCGGCGCCCTGCACCAGGGGCTGGCCCTGCGGGTGCGCCCCTACGAGTACGCGCACCCGGACGACCTGCTTGCCCGCGCGGCGGACGCCGGGGAGCTGCCGCTCATCGCCGCCCTGGACGGGGTCACCGATCCGCGCAACCTCGGCGCCATCGTCCGCTCGGCCGCGGCCTTCGGGGCGCACGGCGTGGTGGTCCCGGCGCGCCGCGGCGCGGGCGTGACCGCGGGCGCGTGGAAGGCGTCGGCCGGGGCGCTGGCGCGCATCCCCGTGGCCCGGGCCGCCAACCTGGCCCGGGCGCTGCAGTCCTACCGGGACGCCGGGGTCTTCGTGGCGGGCCTGGACGCGGCCGGGGACACCCCGGTCCGGGACCTGGACCTGGCCACCGCGCCGCTGGTCCTGGTCACCGGATCGGAAGGACGCGGCCTGTCCAGGATCGTGTCGCAGGCCTGTGACGTGCTGGTCCGGATCCCGATCGCGGCGCGCACCGAGTCGCTGAACGCGGGGGTCGCGGCCGGCATCGCCCTGTACGAGGTGGCCACGATCCGGGGTCTTGGGGTCTAGGTCCGCGGCTCCCAGCTGAAGAAGCGGACCGACAAGAGCAGGCCGCCCAGGCCCCAGGCGGCGACGACCAGCACGTCGGTCCAGTGAAACGCGGTGCCGAGGAAGCCGGCCTGCATGCCCCGGGCGAAGTGCCAGACCGGGAAGATCCGGGCGATCCAGATGATCCAGGCGGGCGCGTTGCTGCCCAGCGGGATGAAGACCCCGGACAGGAACAGCAGCGGCATGACCGACGCGTTGACGATCGCCGGCGAGGCATCGGCGTTGGGGATGACCGCGGTGATCGCGAACCCGAGCGCGCAGAAGCTGGCCGCCCCGGTCAGCAGCATGACTCCGAACCGCAGCAGCGTGAGGCCGGCCGGGATGCTGGCGCTGTACGCGGCCCGGCCGAAGCCGGCGGTGATCACCACCAGCAGGACGGCGACGAGCAGCGCGTGCAGCATCCGCGCGCCGAGATAGACCGAGCTGGGCAGCGGAGTGCCGTTCGTGCGCTTCAGGATGCCGGTGTCGCGCTGGAAGGACACGCTGATCGCGATGTTGACGTAGCACGCCGAGATCACCCCGTAGGATGCCATGGCCGCCACGTAGTACGTGGAGATTTTCACCACCTTGACCGGCGTGAGGTGTACCGTGCCGTGCCCGAGCAGCGCGGTGAAGATCACCAGGAACATCAGCGGGAAGGCGAAGATGAAGAACGCCGAGGCCGGGTTGCGCCAGAACGCCTTGTTCGCGTACCGGGCCTGCGACAGCGTCAGCGCCGCGGCGTTCATGACCTGCGCCGTCCTTTCCGGCCGGCCGGCTCCGCGGCGCCCGGCTCCGTGGTGGCCGGTTCGGTGCTGGCCGCTCCGGCCTGCGCCGCCGGGCCGCCGGTCAGCTGCAGGTAGACATCCTCCAGAGACGGCCGGATGACCTCCAGCCCGGTGAGCTCGACGCGGTGCTCCAGGGCCCAGCCGGTGAGCCGGTGCAGCGCGGCGGTCAGGTCGTCGGGCACCAGCTCGACCAGCCCGTCCGGGCCGGGCGGCGCGGTGAGGCCGACGGGCGGCGTGGCGCCGTCGGACGGCCGGTAGCGGATCCGGGCCCTGGCCAGTTCGCGGTTCCCGATCGTGGCCGGCGCGCCTTCCGCGACGATCCGGCCGTTGCTGATCACCGCGACCTGGTCGGCCAGGTACTGCGCCTCGTCCATGTAGTGGGTGGTCAGCAGCACCGTCTTGCCCAGCGCCGCCAGGTTCTTGATCACTTCCCAGGCCTCATGACGGGCCGAGGGGTCGAATCCGGTCGTGGGCTCGTCCAGGAACAGCAGGTCCGGGTTTCCGGCCAGGGCGATCGCCACGTCCAGCCGCCGCTGCTGCCCGCCGGACAGCTTCAGCACCCGGGTATCACGCTTGGCCGCCAGGCCCACGAGGTCGATCACCTCATCCACCGGCCGCGGATGCGGGTAGAAACCCGCGTACATCGCGACCGTCTCCGACACGGTCAGGTAGCGGTCCATCCCGCTCGACTGCAGGACGATCCCCATCTGGCTCTTCAGCCGTGCACGTTGCCGGGCCGGGTCATAGCCGAGGACCTTGACCGTGCCGCCGTCGCGTGACCGGTAGCCCTCCAGGATCTCTACCGTGGTGGTTTTCCCTGCGCCATTCGGGCCGAGCAGCGCGAAGATCTGCCCGCGCTCGACGGTGAGGTCGATCCCGCAGACCGCGTGCACGTCGCCGTAGGACTTGGTCAGGCCCCGCACCTCGATCGCCGTGCCGTCTTGCCGAGCAGGCTCAGCCACGGCACCAATGCTCCTGTCGAAGCTGGCCCTCGGCTAGAGCCGAAGGTCACAGCCGGCGCGGCCCGGGCGCGGTTACCCGGCGCGGTGCGCGAGCCGCTCGGCCCGCTGCTTGATGCCGAGCAGCATCTTCCGCTCCATGACCAGGCTGCCGGGCTCCATCAGGTAGATGTTCAGGGCCCGCAGGGCGCGCGAGGCACCCGGGAGCGCGATCCGGTTCCGGCTGATCAGCCTGGTGCCGGCGCCTTCGGGAGCCAGCGAGAAGGCCCAGACCCAGTTGCCGTCGTCGGAGCGCAGCACCAGGGACCGTTCGGGTTCCAGCACCCTGACTCGCAGCACCGGCCCCCGCTTCCCGAGTTGCTGCGCGTCGCCGGCCTTGAGGTCCTCGAACTGCGGCAGGATCTCGTCCGCGCTGTGCATGCCCAGCCCGAACAGGTTCTCGATCCAGTCGTACGTGTACGCTCCGGCCCGCCCCGGGCCCATCTGGACGAGCCAGGGCCAGATGGAGCCGGCCGGGGCGTCGATCCCGATGGCCCGGGTGGACACGATGTCGGGTTCGGCCAGAAGGTCGTCGCCGGGCAGTGCCCGGGCGACCTCCTCGTCCGTCGCGCCCCAGCTCAGGCACCACCGCCGCCAGCGCGGGTAGGTCGCGACCTCCAGGCCGGCGGCCAGCGCGACGCCCACCATGGCGACGGCGCCGAGGCCCGCTGCCCGGCGGCGCCAGCGGCCGGCAGGCACCGGCCGGCGTCCCCTGCTCATGTCGCCTTGGCAGGCGCAGGCCGGGTGCGGCGGGCGGCCTTCAGCAGCTCCGATATGCCGTCTTCGATGCCGTGGGCCAGCACGTCCAGGTCCGGGCT
>JASHYW010000213.1 GCA_030042885.1 Streptosporangiaceae bacterium
GACGCGGTCGGCCGCACGCTGCACGTCTACGCCAATTGAACGTCATCCTGCTGGGACCGCAGCGCCGGCCCACGGTGGGCGCGGTGGTGTGTTCAACGTCGCGGCTGCGCTGCGGTGTCCTGGCCGAGGACGGCCACGTGACCGCGCTGGAGGCAGCTTGACCACCGCCGGTCCGCCGAGAACCGTCAGCCGCAAGCTCGCCATCAACCGGCTTCGCGATCGCAGGCCGCTCGAGGAAGCCGCCGTCGACCGTTTCCTGGCTCGCCATGAGGTCCCCATCATCGAGGGCCTCCGCTGCACGTTCGTGTACCGGGGCGAGGCCGACGAGGTGTTCCTCATCCACCGGATCTTCGGGCTGCCCGATCACCTGCCGCTGCGCCGGCTGCACGGCACGGACCTGTGGTACGTGATCATCGAGCTGCCCGAGGGTTCCAGGGTCGAGTACCAGCTGGAAGTGGCCCGCGGCGGGCAGCGCGAGCGGATCAACGACCCGCTGAACCCTCACCTGGCCCACAGCCCGGTGGGCAGTTCCTCGGTCTGCTACGCCCACGGGCACGAGATACCGGACTGGACGGTGTTCGACCCCGAGGCGCGGGCCGGGTCGCTGGTGGACATGGTGGTGCCGAGCCGCGCGCTGCGCCGTGACTGCCAGGTGACGCTGTACCTGCCCGCCCGGTTCCGCCGCACCGCCCGCTACCCGCTGCTGATCGTGCACGACGGCGGCGATTACCTGGGATACGCATCGGCCAGGACTGTGCTGGACAACGTCATCCACCGGCTGGACGTGGCCGAGGTGGTGGCCGCGTTCGTGTACCCGGGCGACCGGCTGGCCGAGTACGCCAACTCGGCGGCGCATGCCCGCTACCTGACCGCCGAGCTGCTGCCGCGGCTGGAGGCGGAGCTCCCACTCGTCGCTAAGCCGTCCGGGCGGTGCCTGATGGGATCGAGTTTCGGAGCCGTCGCCTCGCTGGCCACCGCGTACCGCCACCCGGACGTCTACGGATCGCTGCTGCTGCAGTCCGGCTCGTTCGTCTTCACCGACATCGGCCACGACCACGGCGGCGGGCCGCCGTTCGAGCCGGTGGTGAGGTTCATGAACCGGTACCGGGCCGCGCCGCGGCGGGTCGCGGACCGCCTGTTCGTCAGCTGCGGCGTCTACGAGCCGCTGATCGTCCCGAACCGGTCCATGGTCCCGGTGTTCGAGGCCGCCGGGATGGCGGTCCGTTACGTCGAGGCCAGGGACGGGCACAGCTGGGAGAACTGGCGTGACCGGCTGCGAGACGGGCTGTCGTGGATCTTCCCTGGTCCGCAGAAGTTCTTCTACGAGTGAGCAGTTTGGGAGATCATTTACTCGTGATCTTCCATGAGTGACGGGCTGAAGGCCAGGGAGCGCTGGTACTCCAGCCGTCTCCAGCAGGACATCGCCGTCCTGCGGTGGGGCACGTTCGGCACGCCGGTGCTTGTGCTGCCGTCGGCGGGCGGCGATGCGGAGGAGATCGAACGGAACGGCCTGGTCGACGCGTGCGGTCCGCTGCTCGCCGCGGGCCGGGTCAAGCTGTACTCGGCCGACAGCGTGGCCGGCCAGGCCATGGTGATGAAGACGGGCTCGGTTGAGTACCGCATGTGGCTGCTCAACCAGTTCCACGAGTGCGTCCGGTGGGAGCTGGTGCCGGCCATCCACGCTGATCTGGGAAACCGTGCCATGGACGTGATCGCCGCCGGCGCCTCGATCGGCGCGTTCAACGCGGTGGCCGTGCTGTGCCGCTACCCCGACGTCTTCTCCGCAGCCATCGGCATGAGCGGCAGCTACCGGATCGAGCGCTTCTACGACGAAGCCTGGAGCAAGGACCTGTACTTCGCCGCGCCGCTGCAGTTCCTGCCGGGTCTGGAGGGCCAGCAGCTGGACCGGCTCCGGCAGCGGAGGGTCGTGCTGGCGTCCGGCGAGGGCGAGTGGGAGGACATCGGCTCGTCCCGGCAGATGGCCGAGGCGCTGGGCGCGAAAGGGATCCCCAACCGGGTGGACAACTGGGGCCCGCAATGGGCGCACCAGTGGCCTACCTGGCGCCGGATGCTGCCGCAGTACCTGGACGAGCTCGCCTAAGTACCCAGTTCCTCGACAAGGATTTCGCCGCACAGCGCCAGGCACTCCCCGCAGATGGCCGCGAAGGTCTTCCGTGCGGTGGCCGCCGAGACCATGGCCAGGTCGGCGGGCCGGTCGCGGTCCTTGCCGCAGAAGCTGCACCGTATCGGCTTGTCCTGCCCGGGAGCGGTGTTCAGCCAGCCGAGCTCGGCGGCGAGCTCGCGCAGGGACGATCCGTGCAGGTGCAGGCGGCGCACGGCGCGGTGGAAGTCGGCGCGGGCCACGTCGGCGTCGCGCTTGGCATTGATCAGCCGCTCCTGGGCGTGCCTGGCCTCGGCCAGCAGCTTCTCGTCCATGTCGTCTGCTGTAACTAGACGTTAGACGGCGGCCAAGGTTGGGCCGGCGGCCACCTGGCCAGCGCATCCTTGGCTAGGGTGGACCCGATGTCACCGATGGGGAAGACGGCTGACGAGGCTGAAGGGCAGCACAGCTTCGTGGTGGTGGCCAGCCGGCTGCCGGTGGACCGGGTGGAGAACCCGGACGGCGAGCCGGACTGGCGGCCCAGTCCTGGCGGCCTGGTGACCGCGCTCGAACCGGTCATGCGCGCGACCGAAGGCGTATGGATCGGCTGGTCCGGCGGCGCGGGGCCCGCCCCCGGGCCGTTCCGGGCGAACGGCTTGGACCTGGTGGGCGTGGGCCTGTCCGCGGACGAGGTCCAGGACTATTACGAGGGGTTCTGCAACGCGACCCTGTGGCCGCTGTATCACGATGTCATCGCCCCGCCCCAGTTTCATCGCCGGTGGTGGGACGCGTACGTGGCGGTCAACCGGTACCTCGCGCAGGCCGCCGTGGCCCAGGCGGCACCCGGAGCGACCGTCTGGGTGCACGATTACCAGCTTCAGCTGGTTCCGCGGATGGTGCGAGAGCAGCGTAGCGACGTCCGGATCGGCTTCTTCAATCACATCCCGTTCCCGGGCTATGAGATCTTCGCCCAGCTTCCGTGGCGGCGGCAGGTGATCGAGGGGCTGCTCGGCGCGGATCTGCTTGGCTTCCAGCGCCGGGCCGACGCCGCAAACTTCCTGCGGGCGTGCCGCCGGGCGGCCGGCCTGACGACCAGGGGACAAGCCGTCCGGGTCATCGATGCAGCCGGAGCGCGGGAGGTCCGGGCGGCGGCCTTCCCGATCTCGATCGACTCGGCGGCCCTGGAAGAGATCGCCCGGCGGGAGGCGGTCAGGAAACGCGCGGCCGAGATCAGGCTGGCCCTCGACCAGCCCGAGACGGTCCTGCTCGGCATCGACCGGCTCGACTACACCAAGGGGATCCTGCACCGCCTCAAGGCCTACGGCGAGCTGCTCAACGAGGGCCGGCTCGGGCCGCGAGTGGTCCTCGTTCAGGTGGCGAGCCCGAGCCGGGAGCGTGTCGAGGCGTACCAGATGCTGCGCGACGACGTCGAGCTCACCGTGAGCCGGATCAACGGCGACCACGCGGAGGTCGGCAGCCCTCCCGTGCACTACCTGCACCAGTCCTACCCCAGGGAGGAAATGGCCGCGCTGTACCTGTCCGCCGATGTCATGCTGGTGACCCCGCTGCGCGACGGGATGAACCTGGTGGCCAAGGAGTACGTCTCATGCCGCTACGACGAGAGCGGCGCGCTGGTGCTGAGCGAATTCACCGGCGCGGCCGAC
>JASHYW010000214.1 GCA_030042885.1 Streptosporangiaceae bacterium
AGCACCCTGGGGTTCACCATGCCGCAGCCCGCGATCTCGATCCAGCCCTGTGACCGGCAGACCCGGCACGGATCGCCGCCGGGCTTGGCCGAGGCGCCGCGGCAGACGTGACATTCCATGGACACGTCACCGGACGGCTCGGTGAACGGGAAGTAGTCCGGCCGGAACCGCGTGCGCAGCCCCATCCCGAACATCGCGTCCACGAACGCCTGGATCGCGCCGCGCAGGTCGGCCATGGTCAGGCCCTCGTCGACGGCGAGCCCCTCGATCTGGTGGAATACCGGGCTGTGCGTGGCGTCGAGCGGGTCGTGCCGGTAGCAGCGGCCCGGGCTGACCACGTACAGCGGCAGCGGGCGGGTCAGCATGGACCTGATCTGCACCGGCGAGGTCTGCGTCCGCAGCACCATGCCGGACTTGTACTCCGGTCCCTTGGGGCTCTCGATGAAGATCGAGTCCTGCGCGTCCCTGGCCGGGTGGTCCGGCAGCATGTTCAGCGCGTCGAAGTTGTACCACTCCGCCTCGACCTCGGGTCCCTCGGCGACCTCGTAGCCCATGGCGACGAACACGTCGGACAGCCGGTCGGCGAGCATGGTGACGGGATGGCGGGCCCCGGGCGGGACGCGCCCGCCCGGCAGGGTGACATCGACCGCCTCGGTGATCAGCACCTGCTGGTCACGCTCGGCCTCCAGCACGGCCTGGCGCTGCCTGATCGCCTCACGCAGCTGGCTGCGGGCGGCGCCCACCCTCCGGCCGGCCTCGGCGCGGTCCTCGCGCGGAAGCGCGCCGATCTGCCCGCTGGCCAGCGCCAGCGGCGCCCGGTCGCCGTCGTGCGCGATGCGCGCCGCCTTCAGCTCGTCGAGCGTCCCGGCGGCCGCGACGGCGGCGAGCCCTTCATTGAGCGCACGGGCCACCTCCTCCGGGGTGGTTCGGTCCCACCCGGCCGCTCCGGTGGAGTCTTTGTCATCGTTGAGTGCGGACATGAAGGTCCTGCTTCCTGCGGGTTCTCAAGGTCCGTACGTAGCTTGGGCTCTGCTGGGGTTCCGGCGGGTCTTTCTCCCGAACGGGCAGTGGTGGCAGCCCACGGTCAGACGCGGAGCGCCAGCTGGCTAACGTCGAGCGGGCGTGTCCGGGATAGCCCGAAGGGACATTACCGTACCTGGCCCGCACGCGTGGCCGTGGGCGGCGCTAGGCGTCACGCCTCAGACGATGGCTGCCCCTGCGGGCACGATAAATCGGAACTCGGCCCCGCCGCCAGGGGCGCACCGCACGCCGATGGTGCCGCCGTGCGCCTCCACCAGGCCCTTGACGATGTACAGGCCAAGGCCGGTGCCGCCGCCGTGCCGGCTGGTGCGGCGGCCGGCTTGGGGCTTGCCGCGCCAGAACTGACGGAACACTCGCGACGCGGCGTCCGGCGCGATGCCCTCACCCTGGTCACGCACGGAAACGGCGACCGCGTCAGGCGCGCCGAGTTCGGCGGCTGAGGAGTTCGCTGTCCCGTCACCGTCCAGGTGCGCTGGTTCGACCACGATCGTCACGATACCAGCCCCGTGCCGGACCGCGTTTTCCACCAGGTTGCCGAGGATCTGATCGATCTTGTCAGCGTCCAGCCAGGTCTCGGGCAGCCCGCTGCGAGCCTGCAGCCGGAAGCGGGCCTCGGGCTCGCCGGCCGCGACCCGGCCTGCGATGATCTTCCTGGCCCGGTCGGGCAGGTCCACGAGCTGCCGGTGAATCTCCATCCGGCCGGACTCGATCCTGGACACGTCGAGCAGCTCGGTAATGAGCCTGGTCACACGGTCCGCGTCGGCGTTGACCGTTTCCAGCATCACGCGCTTCTGGTCGTCGGTGAACCTGCCCCACTTGTTGAGCAGCGTGGCCGTAAAGCCCTTGACGCTGGTCAGCGGCGACCGCAGTTCGTGCGCCACGGTGGAGACGAGCTCCGCGCGGCTGCGCTCCAGCCGTTCCCGCTGCTGGGCACTCCGCAGGCTGATGACCAGCCGCCGCAGCGCTAGCCCGGGAGGACGGTCGCGGACGTACCCCACCGAGACCAGGACTTCGGTGCCGCAGGCCAGGTACAGGGATCGCTCGGGGTGACGGGTCCGGGTCGGCAGGCCATGGTACGGGTCGGCATACAGCCACCAGTCATTGCCGTCGGCGTCACGCAACGGCAGCACGTCGAACACGAACTTGCCGGTCACCTCGGCCGGGTCCAGGCCGGTCAGGCGGGCCGCGGCCCGGTTGAACACGACGATGCGGCCGACCTCGTCGGCGACCACCACCCCATCGGGCAGCTCGTCAGCGAAGATCAGGCTCCCTGTCGGGGCTTTAAGGGGCGGGCCTTCCTGGGCCGAGCTGATGCCGGAGTCATGACCGTCAGCGGTCTCGCGGTTCGGTGTGGGCGAAGGTGGCACCTCGCTCGCGATGAGCTCGTCCACTGCAGCGAAGCCTCCGTCCGGCCTGGCCACACTATGTGCGTCCGGCGGCCGGATGTAGTCACGGTTCGGGTGACGGATTGTGATCAGACTCTAGCGCTTAAACCGTCATTGTGACAGTCCTGAGACCCGAATTCTCTATGTTGTAGCCCACGTACCCTATGCCATCAGCTGATACTTACGTACCAGCTTGTCCGGTTACCGTGTGTACTCGCTGCGCACGTGCGGACGCGTAGAGGCACACTGCCGCCGCGGCGGCCAGATTCAGGCTCTCTGCCTGGCCGTAGATGGGCACGGCGACCGCCTCGTCGGCCAGCGCGGCGAGGTCGGCCGGCAGTCCCCACGCCTCGTTGCCGAACAGCCACGCGGTCGGCTCGTCCAGCCGTGCCCGCACGTCCGTATCGTCCAGGGAGCGCCCGGCTCGTCCGTCCGCCGCGATGATGCGCAGGCCGGCCTGACGCATGGCGGCCACCGCCTCCTTGAGCCTGGCCCCGGCCACCACGGGCAGGTGGAACAGGCTGCCGGCCGAGGCGCGCACGCACTTGCCGTTGTATGGGTCCACGGACGCGTCGGCGAAGATCACGGCCTGCGCGCCGGCCGCGTCGGCGGTACGCAGTACGGTGCCGGCGTTGCCGGGATCGCGCACGTTGGCCAGCAGCACCGCGAGTCTGGGAGCGGGCGTGAGCGCCGCGGCAAGCGGGACGTCGAGGAAGCCGCACACGGCCAGCAGGCCCTGGGGGGTCACCGTCTGGGCCAGTTCGCCCATCACCTCGCCGCTGACGATGTGCACGGGTATGCCCGCGGCCGCGACCGCGGTGAGCAGGTCGTGGTGCCGGCTCTGCGCGGGCACCGTCACGAACAGGTCGCTGATCCGGGCCCCGCTGGCGAAGGCCTCGGTCACCGCCCGGGGGCCTTCCGCCAGGAAGGCGCGCTCGCGCTGGCGGAAGGAACGCTTGGTCAGGCGCCGCGCGGCCTTGAGCCGCGGCGAATGGACGCCCGGGAAACTGATGTCAGGCGACGAGGGCCCCCCTAGACGAGTGATTCCTGATTCAGGTCAGCGGGACAGCCCGGGGTGATAGGCAAAGGCAGGAGGACGGCGTCCTCGATGATGCACACCAGTCACATCAGCCCTGTCAGTATCACTTGTAAAGCCAGGCGGTCATTTACCGGGGAGGATCCGGGCTTATGGGAGGATCCGGGGGACTATGGTGCACCGAATCCTCCCGGGAACCCGAATCCTCCCCGATCTCCGGGTCCCGGGCGCACCGCGATGCGCTCAGCTACCGCCAGGCACACACATCACCGCACGGTAGCCACGCCCTGGGCCGGCGCCCTGAAGGCGCCCAGCCGCAGGGAATTATTCGTCTAGGCAGCCGCAGATCCCGACGCGTCAGGAAGTGCCTTCTTGGCCACCTCGACCAGGGCCGAGAAGGCCGATTCGTCCGCGACCGCAAGCTCGGCGAGCATCCGCCGGTCGACTTCCACCCCGGCCACTCGCAGGCCCTGCACGAACCGGTTGTAGGTCATGCCGTTGGCCCTGGCCGCCGCGTTGATCCGCTGGATCCACAGCCGCCTGAACGCGCCCTTACGGTCCTTTCGGTCGCGGTAGGCGTAGGTCATCGAGTGAAGGACCTGCTCCTTGGCCTTACGGTACAGCCGTGAGCGCTGTCCCCGGTAGCCGCTGGCCCGTTCGAGGACAACCTTGCGCTTCTTGTGGGCGTTGGTCGCCCGCTTCACGCGTGCCATTGTTCTGTCTCCCTCGCGCGGGCCAGGCTACTTGCCCAGCAGCTTCTTGATCTCCCTGACGTCGCTGGGCGCGAGCGTCACTTCCCCGTAAAGCCGCCGCGTCAGGCGGGACGACTTGTGTTCGAACATGTGGTTGCGGTTGGCGCGGCGGCGCATCACCTTGCCGGTACCGGTCAGC
>JASHYW010000215.1 GCA_030042885.1 Streptosporangiaceae bacterium
GCCGCGGCTGCCGCCGCGCAGGCCGGGCTGCCGCTGGCCCCGCGGACGCTGACCCGGCTGACCGAATGCCCGCCGCTGCCCGTCCCCTGGCCCGGCCCCGCCCGTGACGCGCTGCTCGCCCTGCTCGGGGCCGGCGAGCCCGCGGTGAGCGTCTGGGAGGCCCTCGATACCGAGGGCCTGATCACCTCGCTGATCCCGGACTGGGAGCGGGTGCGGAACCGGCCACAGCGCAACCCGCTGCACAAGTTCACGGTGGACCGCCACCTGGCCGAGACCGCCGCTCACGCGGCCGCGCTGACCCGCGAGGTCGCCCGGCCCGACCTGCTGCTGCTCGCGGCCCTGCTGCATGACATCGGCAAGGGCTGGCCCGGCGACCACAGCATCACCGGCGAGGTGGTGGCCCGGGACGTGGGCCGCCGGATGGGCCTGCCCGGGCCGGATACCGAACTGGTCGCCACGGCGGTCCGGCATCACCTGCTGCTGCCCGTGGTGGCGACGCGCCGCGACCTGGACGACCCGGTGACGGTCAAGCAGGTGGCGGCCGCCGTGCCCAGCCGGGCCCTGCTCGAGTTGCTGCACGCCCTGGCCATCGCGGACGGGCTGGCCACCGGGCCGGCCGCGTGGAACGACTGGAAGGCCACGCTGGTCGGCGATCTGGTCCGGCGGGTGACGGGGGTGCTGGCCGGCGAGCAGATGCCCGGGCCGGCCCCGCTGCGCGACGATCAGCTGGCCCTGGCCGCCGAGGGCGGCCCGGCGGCGACGGTGCGCGGATCGGAGGTGACTGTGGTCGCTCCCGACCGGCCCGGCCTGCTGTGGCGCGCGGCCGGGGTGCTGGCCTCGCACCGGCTGGCGGTCCGCAGCGCCAACGCGACCTCGGTCGGGGACACCGCGGTCACCGTGTTCGACGTCGAGCCCGAGTACGGCGAGCCGCCGGACGCGACGCTGGTGGCCGGAGACCTGCGCCGGATGCTCCAGGGGCGGCTGGACATCACCGGCCGGCTGGAACGCCGGGTGCGCGCCGCCGCGCCGCGCGGCGCGGAGGTCCCCGCGCCCAGGGTCACGCTGGTCGACGACGCCTCCGAGACCGCGACGGTGGTGGAGGTCCGGGCGCATGACGCACCCGGGCTGCTGTGGCGGGTCGGCCGGGCCCTGGGCGAGTGCGGCCTGGATGTGCGCGCGGCCCGGGTGGAGACGCTCGGGGCCGAGGTCGTCGACGTGTTCTACGTCACCGGCTCCGGCGGGGAGCCGCTGGCCGAGGCGGGCCTGCGCCGCGCGACCGTGCACGCCGTCCTGGCGGCGCTCGGCTGACCTGACGCGGGTAGTGCGGGCCGTTCGGTAGCCTGGTTCCGTGTTTGAGACCCTATCTGACCGGCTGACGCAGGTATTTTCGGCGCTGCGCGGCCGGGGACGGCTGTCCGCTGCCGACATCGACGCGACCACCCGGGAGATCCGCATCGCCCTGCTCGAGGCGGACGTGGCGCTCCCGGTTGTCAGGCAGTTCATCGCCCGGGTCAAGGAGCGGGCCAGCGGCGAGGAAGTGTCCGCCGCGCTGAACCCGGCCCAGCAGGTCATCAAGATCGTGCACGAGGAGCTGGTGGGCATCCTCGGTGGCGAGGCCAGGCGGCTGCGGTTCGCGAAGGTGCCGCCGACCGTGATCATGCTGGCCGGCCTGCAGGGTTCCGGTAAGACCACGCTGGCGGTCAAGCTCGCGCTGTGGCTGAAGGAGCAGGGCAACACGCCGCTGCTGGTCGCGGCCGACCTGCAGCGGCCCAACGCGGTGCAGCAGCTCCAAGTGCTCGGCGAGCGGGCCGGAGTCCCGGTGTTCGCCCCGGAGCCCGGCAACGGCGTCGGCGACCCGGTGGCCGTGGCCCGGCAGTCCCTGGACGAGGCCAGGCGGCGCCAGCACAACATGGTCGTGATCGACACGGCAGGCCGGCTGGGCATCGACGAGGAGATGATGGCGCAGGCCCGCGCGATCAGGGATGCCACAGAGCCGGACGAGGTCCTGTTCGTGGTCGACGCGATGATCGGCCAGGACGCGGTGGCGACCGCGCAGGCCTTCCTGGACGGGGTCGGTTACGACGGCGTGGTGCTGACCAAGCTCGACGGCGACGCCCGCGGCGGCGCCGCGCTGTCCATCGTGCAGCTGACCGGACGGCCGATCATGTTCGCCTCCGCGGGCGAGAAACTCGAGGACTTCGACCTGTTCCATCCGGACCGGATGGCGTCGCGGATCCTCGACCTGGGCGACGTGCTGACCCTGATCGAGCAGGCCGAGAAGGCGTTCGACGCCGAGCAGACCGCCACCCTGGCGGGCCGGCTGGTCTCCGGCGAGGGCTTCACGCTCGAGGACTTCGTCGAGCAGCTGTCCATGGTGCGCAAGCTCGGACCCATCGGGAACCTGCTCGGCATGCTGCCCGGGGCCGCGCGGAACCGGGAGCTGCTCGCCCAGGTCAATGACAAGGACCTGGACCGGGCCGAGGCGATCGTCCGCTCCATGACACCGGAGGAACGGCGCAACCCGAAGATCATCAACGGCTCCCGGCGGGCCCGCATCGCCAAGGGCTCCGGCGTGGCCGTCGGCGAGGTCTCTCAGCTGGTCACGAACTTCTTCGAGGGCCAGAAGCAAATGAAGGCGATGTTCAGCGGCGGGATCCCCGGCATGCCCCCGATGCCGGGGATGGGCGCGGCCCGGCGCGCCGCCTCCAAATCCGCCCGCAAGAAGGGCAAGAAGAGGCCCGCCCGCAGCGG
>JASHYW010000216.1 GCA_030042885.1 Streptosporangiaceae bacterium
TCGAAACCCTCGCTCTCCACCTCGGCCGTGGTGCCGACCACTACCACGGCCACGTCGCTGGCGGCCGCGAGCGCCGTGGCCGCCGCGATCTCCTCGTCGTCGGTGCCGTGCGGCGGCTCCAGGTTGAGCTGTACCAGCGCGCCGAAGCCCGCGAACGGCGAGGAGTGCACGTCGTGGTCGAACACCGCGGTAACCGACTGGCCCGCGGCCAGCTGGACAGGGGCCATCCACTGCGGCGGGGTCATCAGGAGCTCGCCCCAGTCGGCGCCTTCGGGCGGCGACAAGGTCGCGTCGAAGACCTCGGCGCCGTCCACGACTAGGCGGTAACGGCCGAGCCCGGAGACGCCCAGCCGGTAGGTGCCGGCCGCGGTAGCCCTTATCACGCAGTGGATCTCCAGCCGGGCGACCGGTTCGGTGACCTCCGCGGGGGTGAATCCGCCCAGCCAGATGAACGTCCCGCCGTCGCGCAGCTCCGACCCGGCCAGCTCACCGGAGTCGGTGAAGAACCGGAGCTCGGCGCCGGGACCCGACCGGTCCGGCCGCAGCAGCCAGGGCGCCCGGGCGGCCGGGACACGCAGCTGCGCGGACACCCCAGGCGCGTGGGCCACGTGCAGCCCGGCCGCGCGCAGGCCGTCGAGCGGAGAGACCGTATACGGCGGGAACACGGCAGCGCTGCCGCCGCCGAGAGTCCGCGCGACCTCGGCATTCGGCCCGATGACGGCAACCTGGCGCAGCCGCGACCGGGACAACGGGAGCAGGCCGTCGTTGCGAGCCAGCACGAACCCGGCCGCCGCGATGGCCCGGAGCTCGGTGGCGACCGCCACCGAATCCGGCCCGTCCGGGTGAAGCTCGGGCGCCGCCGCCCCATTCTCCAGTGCGCCGACCCGGGCGGCCAGCCGGAGGATCCGCAGCACCTTGTCGTCGATCAGCGCCTCGTCGACCTTGCCCTTCCTGACCGCCTCAACCAGGGCGTCGCCCCACGGGCCGTACAGGCTCGCGGGTCCCGGCATGGCCAGGTCGAGGGCGGCGCCGGCCGTGCCCTCGGTGGAGCGGGCGGCGGTCCAGTCCGACATCACCAGCCCGTCGTAGCCCCACTCGCCGTGCAGGATGTCGCGCAGCATCGGGCTCTGGGTCATGGGCGATCCGTTGACCCCGTTGTAGGACGCCATCACCGCCCAGGGGCCCGCCTCGCGCACGATCGCCTCGAACGGGGCCAGGTACAGCTCCCGCAGCGTCCGGTCGTCGATGCGGACGTCGACAGTCATCCGCTGGGTCTCGGAGTCGTTGCCGACGAAGTGCTTGACCGTGGCCCCGACACCGGAGCGCTGCAGCCCGCGCACATAGGCGGCGCCCATGCGCGCGGTCAGCAGCGGATCTTCGGAGAAGCACTCGAAGCACCGGCCCGCGTACGGGGTCCGGTGCAGGTTCACGGTGGGGGCGAGCACCACATCGACGCCCTTGCGCCGCGCCTCGCGCGCGAGCAGCGCGCCTACCGCCTCGAGGTGGCCGGGGTCCCAGGTGGCGGCGAGCGCCGTCCCCGACGGTACGTTCGCCGAACTGTCGCGCTCGTCCCACGATTCGCCGCGCACCCCGGCCGGCCCGTCGGACAGCACGACCCGGCGCAGCCCGGCCTCCGGCTCGGCGTGCAGCGCCCAGAAGTCCGCGCCGGTCAGCAGCCGGACCTTCTGCTCGAGCGAGAGGCGGCCGACCCTTCGCCTCAGCTCCCCCTCATCGATCATGGGAGCCTCCGGTCCCAGCTTGCTTCCGACGTTCGCGCCATCCGGTGGGCCCTCCGGGCCACCGGCCGCTCGCACGGGCCGCAAGGACCCATGCTCGCTAGCCGGTACCGTGAAGGGGGCACGGGGAGGTGGGTGGGGCTCACGGGGCGGGCAGGTTGACCATCGAAGCCAGCGCCGCGCGGTGGGCGTCCGGGATGCCGAAGGCGATGGAGTCCGCCTTCGCACGTTTGAGGTACAGGTGAGCGGGGTGTTCCCAGGTAAAGCCGATGCCGCCGTGCATCTGCACGCATTCCTGCGCGGCGAGCACGGCGGTCTCTGAGCAGTACGCCTTGGCCATGGCCACCGCCACCTTGGCGTCCGGGTGGCCAGTGGCCAGGCAGGCCGCCGCGTACCTGGACGCGGCGCGGGCCTGGCTGACCGCGACCCACACATCGGCCAGCCGGTGCTTGAGCGCCTGGAACGAGCCCACCGGCCGGGCGAACTGGCACCGTTCCTTCACGTAACCCAAGGTCATGTCCAGGCAGCGCTGCGCCAGCCCGACCAGCTCGGCGGCCAGGACGGCCGCTCCCGCGGTGAGCGCCGCGTCGAGCGCCTGCAACGCCGCAGGCCCGAACGCGATCAGCCTGCCCGGTGCATGGTCGAACGACAGGTCGCACAGCTGCCGGGTCATGTCCAGCGACACGACCGGCGCCTTGGCCACGCCGGAGGCCGACATGTCGACCAGGTACAGCCCCTGCGGCACGCCGTCGGCAGGCACCAGCAGCACGCTGGCCGGCAGCGCGTCGGCGACGCCGCTGACCGTGCCGCGCAGCCGGGCTACTCCGGTCTCGGCGTCGCCGGGCCGGGACCCGGCCACCCGCACCGCGCCGGGGAACTCGGCCCCAGGCGGGGTCGCGAACGAGGTCGCCAAGGCCACGGTCACGCTGCCGTCCGCCATCCGGCGGAGCAGGTCCGCCGCGGCCCTGGCGGGGGTGAACGGCGTGCCGGCCGAGGCGGAGGTCCCTGCGGCGATGCTCAGCAGCGCGGCGGTGGCGACCACGGCGCTGCCGAGAAAGGGAACCGGAGCGACGGCACCGCCCAGCGCCTCCGCGGCCGAGCACGCCTCACGGTACGAGGCGCCCGCGCCGCCGTCACGCTCGGGAATGAGCAGCCCGGCACAGCCCAGCTCGACCGCGACGGCATGCCACAGGCCATCGTCATACGTCTCGGCGGACTCGGTCCTGGCCAGCACCTTGTCCAGGCCGCCCCGGTCGGCGAGCAGGGAACTCAGGCTCTCAGCCAAGGCCCGTTCGGTATCTGAATAAAGAAGATCGGGCAGATCGCCCGCTGAGGTCCCCGGCCGGTCGCTCATCTGGGCAAATCCTTCCACGGCACGTCCTTGTCGACGCGGGGCTCGGGGGGCAGGCCAAGCACGCGCTCGGCGATGATGTTGCGCAGGATCTCTGAGGTGCCGCCCTCGATGGAGTTGCCGCGGGCGCGCAGGTAACGGTAGCCGGGGCCACGGCCGAAGAAGTTCGATTGCTCCGGGCGGCGCATGGTCCAGTCGTCATAGCGCAGGCCGTCTCCCGCGGACAGCTCCAGCTCGAAGCCGGAGATGTCCTGGTTCAGCCGGGCGAAGATCAGCTTGGCCGCCGAGCCCTCGGGGCCGGGCTGGCCCGCGGCCAGCTGCTGCCGCAGCCGCTCCCCCGCCAGCCGGGCCACCTCGGCGTCCGTCCACAGTCGCAGCAGCCTGTCGTGCAGGCCGGGCGTGCGCAACTCGGGCCGCGACCGCCAGGTGGCGGCGACCGGGCCGATCATGCCGGCCTCCCGTGATGCCGCGCGCGAGGCGCCGATGTTCACCCGCTCGCTCATCAGCGTGGCATTGGCCACCTTCCAGCCCTCGCCGACCGGGCCGATCCTGTCGGCGTCGGGGATCCGCACGTCGGTCAGGAACACCTCGTTGAACTCGGCCTCGCCGGTGATCTGCCGCAGCGGGCGGACCTCGACGCCGGGGACGGTCATGTCGACGGCGAAGTAGGTGAGCCCCTGGTGCTTGGGCACGTCGGGATCGGTGCGCGCGACCAGCAGCGCGCGCCGGGCCAGCTGCGCCAGCGAGGTCCACACCTTCTGCCCGGACACGACCCAGCTGTCCCCACCCGCCTCCCCTCCCCCTTTCACTCGCACCGCCCGGGTGGCCAGCGCGGCCAGGTCACTGCCCGCGCCCGGCTCGCTGAACAGCTGGCACCAGATCTCCCGGCCCGTCCACAGCTCGCGCAGCCAGCGCTTCTGCTGCTTATCGGTGCCGTAGGCCAGGATGGTCGGCGCGGCCATGCCCAGGCCGATGGCGTTGTGTTCCGCGTTGTTGCCCGGGGAGCCCGCCGCCGCGAACTCGGCGTCGACGACCTGCTGCAGCGAGCGCGGCAGGCCGAGCCCGCCCAGCCCTTCCGGATAGTGCACCCAGGCCAGGCCCGCGTCGAACCGCGCGTTGAGGAAGTCCTGGTTGGGCGTTTCCCGCGGGTCGTGTTCGGCCAGGAACACGCGCACCCGCCCGCGGAGTTCCTCGGTTGAAGTCAGCACAGTGTCCTTTTTAGCACGGTGCCTTCTAGTTGAGCGGGCCGCCCGCCACGTAGATGACCTGGCCGGAGACGAAACCGGCGCCCTCGCTGACCAGGAAGGAGATGACGTTCGCCACGTCGGCTGGCTGCCCGACCCGGCCGACCGGGATCTGCGCTGCGGCGGCCTTCTGGAAGTCTTCGAATGACATGCCCAGCCTGGCGGCCGTGGCGGCCGTCATGTCGGTGACGATGAAGCCCGGCGCGACCGCGTTCGCCGTGACGCCGAACTTACCCAGTTCCTTGGCCAGCGTCTTGGTGAAGCCCTGCATGCCGGCCTTGGCGGCGGAGTAGTTGACCTGGCCGCGGTTGCCGAGCGCCGAGGACGACGACAGGTTGACGATCCGCCCCCATTTCTGGGCGGTCATGTACTTCTGCGCCGCCCGGGTCATCAGGAACGCGCCGCGCAGGTGCACGTTGATGACCGCATCCCACTCGTCGTCGGTCATCTTGAACAGCAGGTTGTCGCGGGTGATCCCGGCGTTGTTCACCAGCACGGTCGGCTCGCCGAGTTCGGCGGCCACCCGGTCGACCGCGGCCTGGACCTGGTCGGCCTTGCTGACGTCGGCACCGACCGCGAGCGCGCGCCCGCCGACGCTCTCGATCTCCTTCACTGTTGCCGCACAATCGGCCTCGCTGAGGTCGAGGACCGCCACGGCCATGCCGTCGGAGGCCAGCCTGATGGCTGTCGCAGCGCCGATGCCGCGGGCTGCGCCGGTCACGATCGCGGTTTTCTGTGACACTGGATTTCTCCTTCTATCCGGAACGGGCCGTGGTGCTCGGGCCGGCTCAGGCTTCCTAAGCTCGCGGCTTTGTCTGCGTCCGTGAACCTTCGTACGCCCGCGTCTTCTTAGGCGGCTAGTGGCTTTGGTCCTGCTGGGTCAGTCCCTGGGTCCCTGAGCTCGTGGCTTCCTCAGCTCGCGCCGGGCGAGCGAGCGCTTGTGCACCTCGTCCGGGCCGTCGGCGAACCTGAGCGAACGCGCGCCTGCCCACATCTGGGCCAGCGGGAACGCCTGGCTGACCCCGGCCCCTCCGTGGACCTGGATCGCCTTGTCGATCACCCACTCGGCCATGGCCGGGGTCACGATCTTGATCGCCTGGATCTCGGTGTGCGCGCCCTTGTTGCCCACCGTGTCCATCAGCCAGGCCGTCTTGAGCACGAGCAGCCTGGCCTGCTCGATCCTGACCCTGGACTCGGCGATCCAGTCGTGGACGACGCCCTGCTCGGCCAGGGTCTTGCCGAACGCGGTGCGGGTGGCCGCCCGGGAGCACATCAGGTCGAGGGCGCGCTCCGCGGCACCGATCTGCCGCATGCAGTGGTGGATGCGCCCGGGGCCCAGCCGTGCCTGCGCGATCGCGAACCCCTGGCCCTCGCCCGCGATCAGGTTGTCCTTCGGGACCCGCACGTCGGTGAAGGTGACCTCGGCGTGCCCGCCGTGCGGTCCGTCGGTGTAGCCGAAGACGCTCAGCCCGCGCCCGACCTCCACCCCGGGCGTATCTCGCGGCACGAGGATCATGGAGTGCCGCCCGTGGCCGTCGGCGGCCTCACCGGTCACTCCCATCACGATGAGGATCTCGCAGGCCGAGCTCATCGCGCCGGAGGACCACCACTTACGGCCGTTGATCACGTAGCTATCGCCGTCCGGGGTAATGGTAGTGGCGATATTCGACGCGTCGCTGGAGGCCACGGCGGGCTCGGTCATGCAGAACGCCGACCTGATCGCCCCGTCGAGCAGCGGGCGGAGCCAGCGTTCGTGCTGTTCCGGCGAGCCGAACTCGGCCAGCACTTCCATGTTGCCGGTGTCTGGCGCGGCGCAGTTCAGCGCCTCCGGCGCCAGCGCGGGACTCCAGCCGGTGATCTCGGCCAGCGGCGCGTACTGCAGGTTGGTCAGCGGCGGGTCGGGCAGGTGAGATTCCGCCCTCCCGGTGGCGGCCTCCCACTTGCGGACCGCCTCGGCCGACTTGCCGGTCAGGAACAGGTTCCACAGCCCGCGGCGGCGGGCCTCGGCCTTGAGGTCCGCGGTGATGGGCAGGCGCTCCCACGGGCGGCCGGCCTTGATTGCTGCCTCCGCCTGCTCCCTGGCCACGGGCTCGGCCGGGTAGACGTGCTCATCCATGAACGCGAGCAGGCGCTCACGGAGGTCTTGCGTCCGGTCGTCGTATGCGAAGTCCATGGAGCACAACCTCCCGCAGGTCGCGGACCAGCCTATCTACCCGCCAGTATGCCCACCACAGCGACCGCCCGCTGCGGCTGCGCGCCGCCGCCGTCCCGGATCACGAAGGGTTCTCAGTCTGGGGGAACTCAAAAGTCTTCGCGATCATGGACGGGGGCTGGTCAGCGGGCGCGGCGGAAGACGTAGACGTCGTCGGAGGAGAAGATCTGGGTGTACGTGTGGGGCGGGTAGAAGCCCGCGATGAAGGCGGGGACGTTCTTGATCGCGGGACTGTAGTCGCTGTCGAGGCCGTCGAACACGATGTACTGGGTCTGCGGATTGCCGCTGTTGCCGAACCAGAACGTGTCGGTGCGGGCGGCCAGCGGAGCCAGCAGATCCAGCGTGGTCAGGACCGTGGCACCGTCCGGCACCCGAGCCATCGCCGCTTCGGCCGCGGCGACGTGCGGGCTGATCTGGTAGGTCTGCGCGTGCCACAGGCTGCTGAGCGGGAACTCGAAGGCGAGGATGACCGTGATCACGACCATCAGGGCCGGGCCGAACCGCCGCGTTCCGGCCAGCACCAGGCCGCGCACGCCCCGCGGGTCGATCCTGGCCAGGGCGTCCGCGGCGGCGACGAAGATGATCGGCATCAGGGTCGCGTTGTAGTGCCAGTACGTCCCCCAGAAACTGCTGTCGGTCGACATGAAGCGCAGCAGCAGGCTGGGGACGGCGATCAGGATCAGCGGGGAGCGGAGCGCGATGAACGCGGTCGGCAGCAGGAGCATCGCGATGGTCTCCAGCTTGACCGGCCAGGCATGGACAAGCTGCTGGACCAGGCCAGCCACTGACAGGTGCCCGCCAGGGGCCAGGACGCCGCCGTCACTCCAGTAGTCATAGTGATGGGCCGGGTTGAAGAGCGGGATGATCACTCCGATGGCCAGGAACGACCAGGCGAAGCCCCAGACCAGCAGGAACTGCCCGGCCGCAACCCGGCGCACGTCGATGTCGGTGGCGCCCTGAGGGCCGCCGCGGGTCGGGACCCTGGCGTGCAGGCCGGCGACGACCAGGTACAGCCCGATGACGGCCACCGTGAAGCCCTGGTCCTCCTTGACGAAGACCAGCGGAAGCGCCCAGCAGACGGCGGCCCTGGTGTGGCCGCGGGCCAGCGCGGACAGTGAGAAGGCCAGCAACGGGACCGCGAAGGCGATCTCGTGGAAGTCAAATTCCGCTACTTGCTGCAGGCCCCACGAGAACCCGTATGCCCCCGCGATCGCGCGGCTAGGACCGAGGCCCAGCTTCTCGCGGGCGACCTGGCTGACCGGGAACACCGAGATCGCGACCAGCAGGGCCTGCGCGACGAGCAGCGTCGCGGATGAGGGAAAGACCCGGAAGAACGGGGCCAGGACCGCGACGAGCGGCTGGAAGTGATCGCCGAGCAGGTTGAATCCAGGCGCCCTGATGTCCACGATCGGGGCGTGGAGGTGGGCGTACTGCTTCACGTACTCGGTGTAGATGCCCAGGTCCCACGAGGTTGGGTTGAGCTGCAGCAGCCGGAACAGCGAGATGACGGCGTACGCGCAGAAAACGGCGAGCGCGGTGGCCCAGACGAACGGATCGGCGTAGGCGGACCGAAAGCGTGCCGTGCGTGGCGCTACCGGCCGCGGCACGGCGCCGGGAGGCCCGGCTGGGCACGGCGCCACTGGGCGCGGCACCACTGGCCGCGGCATCACGTCCGGCGGTAGCGCGGCGACCGGCAGTTCGGTCTCGGGCAGGGCCGACTCGGGACGAGATCCTGCCCGTTGCTCGTCCAGCATCGCGGGCAGCCTACCCGTTCCCGCGGGCCCCGAAAATGGCGCAGAGCAGGAGTTTCCCCGCAGGCGCGGCGGGCAGACGCGTAATGAACCGGGGCTTCCGGGCGGGACGGTTAGACGAGCAGGAGCTTTCCGATCCGGCGGCCGGAGGCGTACAGGCCGGCCAGCCCCAGCGCGGCCAGGTACGCTGCCCGCCACAGCAGGTCCGGGCCGACCACACCCACCGTCAGGTCGCGCAGCAGCACCACGCCCTGGTAGAGCGGCGTGCACTCGATGATCAGCTGGAGCGGCCGCGGGTAGACGCTGAGCGGATAGAAGGTCGCGGAGAACAGGAACAGCGGCAGGCTGGCCAGGATGACGTAGTCGAAGTCCTGCCAGCTCTTCATGTACGTGGTGCCGGTCATGCCGATGGCGGCGAAGGCGAAGCCGATCAGGACCGCCACCGGGACGTCCAGCACCGCCCACGGCGAGTGCACCAGGCTCAGCGCCACCATGACCAGCGTGAACGCCACGGCGTAGAGGGTGCCGCGGAGCAGGGCCCAGCCGATTTCGCCCAGCGCTACCTGGCCGGGCCGCATCGGGGTGGCCAGGACGGCGTCGTACAGCTTGGCGTATTTCAGCCGGAAGAAGACGTTGAACGTCGAGTCGTACATCGCGCCGTTCATCGAGGACACCGCGAGCAGGCCGGGCGCGACGAACTCCCGGTACGGGATGGGCTGCCCGCCGGGACCCGGCACCTTGCCGATCAGCACGCCCAGCCCGAGCCCCACCGACAGCAGGTAGAACAGCGGCTCGAAGATCCCTGACACGAACACCAGCCAGGCACGGCCGTAGGCGCGGGCGTGCCGCTCGATCAGCCGCAGACTGCCCACATCGGTTCCGACGCGGCGTAGGCGGGCCAGGTAACGGGTCCGTCCGGCCGGCGGGAGCACCCTGTAGGTGACGCTAGACATACAGCCGCCTGCGGTAGGTGCGGGCTCCGGCCCAGAGCCCGATGGCCGAGAGTACGGCCAGGTAGGCGACATCGCCGACCGCTTGGGCCGGATCGACGTTGCCCAGGCTGAGCGCACGGCACAGCGAGACGCCATGCCACAAGGGGGTGGCGTAGGCGAGCAGCCGCAGCCAGCCGGGCAGCTGGGACAGCGGGAAGAACGTGCCGGAGAACAGCATCAGCGGCATCATGCCGAACCTGAACATGTAGGCGAAGGAGTTCTCCTGCTTCACCGTGACCGCCCAGGCCGCGATCGGGGCGGCGAACGCGAGCCCGGTCAGCACCGCGACCGGCCAGGCCAGGACCACCCAGGCGGACTTGGCCGCCCCGAACGCGCACATGACCACCGTGAAGACGGCGGCGTTCATCGCGATCCGCATGGTCATGAACATCAGGTGAGCGCGGAAGATGTCGGCGGGCCGCAGCGGCGACGCCTGGGCCCCGATGTAGATCTTGTTCCACTTGATGGAGCCGAACACGGGGTAGCTCGCCTCGCCCATGGCCGTGCTCATTGCGGTCGACGCCAGGATGGCCGGGGCCACGAACGCCAGGTAGCTCACCCCGCCGAGGCTTGCCGTGCCGTGCTTGTCCACCAGCGAGCCGAGCAGGAACCCCATCGCGCCCAGGTAGAACACCGGGGCGAGCACGCTTGACCAGATGCTCGAACGCCAGATCCGCCGGTACACGGTGAGCCAGCACTGGAAGGCGCGGACGGAAAGCGACCACGGTCGGGAGGGTACGGGAGGGGCGAGGCGGTCGTCCCCCCGGATCAACACTGCCGGGGCCATGAGCTAGTCCTCCAGCCTGCGCCCGGTCAGCCGCAGGAAGACGTCCTCCAGCGTCCCGCGGCGGACCAGCGAGGTGAGCGGCTCCAGCCCGCTGGCGCGCACCTCGGCCAGGGCCACGTCCCCGTCGGCGACGTAGAGCAGGATCCGGTCGGCAAGGACCTCGGTC
>JASHYW010000217.1 GCA_030042885.1 Streptosporangiaceae bacterium
GAGCTGGCCGGCCAGCGCATCTTGCTTGGCTACCAGACGACCAGCAGCAAGATGACGCTGGGCGTCGGTGTCGACCATGTGATCGACACCGCGTGCGCCTATCACGCCGCCGGCTCGGCGGGAGAGGACTCCAGCGAGGTCGTCGTCACGGCCGAAGCACCACCCGGCGTCCCGATCCGGATCACCAAGTACGCGACTTACCAGACCTCCCGCAGCGCCCCGGTGCGCGAACTCGCCGACCGGTGCCGCCGGACGCTGGGCCGCGCCGTCTCCGGCGGATTCGACGTGATCGCTGCGGCTCAGCGCGAGCAGCTCGACCGGTTCTGGGACCGCGCTGACGTGCGCGTGCAGGCAGGGACGAACCTGGTGCGGCTCCAGCAGGCGATCCGGTGGAATCTGTTCCAGGTCGCGCAGGCATCCTGGCGGGCCGAGGGGGCCGGCATTCCTGCTAAGGGGCTAACCGGGCAGGCCTACGAGGGGCACTACTTCTGGGATACCGAGGTCCACGTGCTGCCATTCCTGACCTACACCCAGCCCAGGATCGCCCGGAACCTGCTGCGGTTCCGGCACAGCATGCTCGGCCGCGCCCGGGAGCGGGCGGCGGAGATGAGCCAGCGGGGCGCGCTGTTCCCGTGGCGGACCATCAACGGCGAGGAGGCCTCGTCCAATTTCCAGCAGGGCACCGCCCAGTATCACATCGACGCCGATATCGCTTACGCGGTCATGCGCTACGCCCGCGTGGAGGGCAGCGGACGCGTGCTCGGCGAGATAGGCGCTCAGATCCTCGTCGAGACCGCCCGGCTGTGGGAGGACCTCGGGTTCTACGGCACCGACGGGAGGTTCCACATCCACGGCGTCACCGGCCCGGACGAGTACACCACCGTGGTCAATGACAACACTTATACCAACCTGATGGCGCGGCTGAATCTCAATTCCGCCGCCGCCACGGTCCGCCGGCTGCGCGAGGAACAGCCCGCTGACTACATCGCGCTTGTCCACGAGGTAGGGCTCAAGCCCGGCGAGGCCGAGTCGTGGGAACGCGCGGCGGCCGCCATGCACGTGCCGTTCGATGAGAAGCGCGGCATCCATCCCCAGGACGACACCTTCCTTGACCGAGAGGTGTGGGACCTCGCCGCCACGCCGCGCGAGAAGTTCCCGCTTCTGCTGCACTACCACCCGCTGGTGATCTACCGGTACCAGGTACTGAAACAGTCCGACGTCGTGCTGGCGATGTTCCTGCTCGGCGACGAGTTCTCCGAGGAACAAAAACGCCGCAACTTCGAGTACTACGATCCGCTCACCACCGGCGACTCATCGTTGTCGGCATGCGTGCAGAGCATCGTCGCCGCCGAGATCGGCAAGTACCGCGAGGCTCTGGAGTATTTCGAGTACGCGCTGCTCATGGACCTGGCCAACGTCGCAGGCAACGTCTCGGACGGGGTCCACATTGCCGCCGCTGCCGGTGTCTGGTCCTCACTGGTCTTCGGGTTCGGCGGCGTGCGCGATTTCGACGGCCGACTGTCCTTCGCGCCCAGGCTGCCGCGCGCCTGGAAGGAACTCGCGTTCTCGCTTCGCTTCTGCCACCGGCAGATCCGGGTGCAGCTCACTCACGACGAGGAGCGCTACCTCCTTGACGAGGGCGCTCCGCTGGAGGTCACCATCCGCGGCGAGCCACACCTGCTCAGCCCCGGCACCGCAGTCGCGATCAAACTTCCGCCGCCATGACAGGGACATGACCGCAGGTCCATGAGAGCGGCGAGATGGACCTGCTCGCCCCGGCTGGCGCTCAGCCCGGGTGAGGAGCATGCCGATCACTTGTACTGCTAGCTTCGTGGCCTTCAGACCGCGGTTGCTATGCGCGGCGGCGTTTGCGGGCGAGCGAGGCCAGGCCGACGCCGACGGCGAACGCGCCGACCAGCGGGAGCCAGTGCCGGGAGGCGGGGGGCGCGGCGGGGGGAGGAGGCGGGGTCGGCTGTTCGCGCAGGCGGGCGATCGCTTCCGGCAGGAGGGCGGGCAGCTCGGCGGCGAGGTCGAGGTATTCGAAGCGGTAACGGTGCCACTGCTGTCGCAGTGCCTCGGGGCTGGGCCGGAGGATGTGCTGCAGCTCGGGCAGCAGCGGGCGGGCGAGCTCGGCGAGGTTGAGCTGGGGGTCTACGATCATCGCGGTTGCTTCGAGGTTGACCAGGGCGCGTGCAAGCAGCATCAGCCCGCGCGGGAAAACGATCCCGTGATGCGCTCCCAGCGCGAGCTCCGACAGCAGGAGGCGGGCGATCGAGAAGTCAGCGGCACTCATGCCGAACCAGTCCTGGACGGTGTCGGCGAGCGCGCCGCGAAAGCCGACCGGGTCGGCGCCGGGGAGGAATTCCGACATGCGCAGCAGCTGGTCGCCGACCGCCTCATAGTCGCCATCGATGAGCGCCCAGAAAATGAAAGCCACCCGCCGCCGCTCGCCGGGATCAAGCCGCCCGAACATGCCGAAATCGACGAAGCCGACCCGGTCACCGGGCAAGAACAGCACATTGCCGGGGTGCGGGTCGGCATGGAACAGCCCGAACTGGAAAACCTGGCGCAACATCGCCGCGGCGCCCGCGCGCAGCACTGTTTCTGGGTCGATGCCAGCCCGCCGCAAGTCGGCAGCGGGCTCCGGTGCCAGCCCCGCGAGGAACTCAGTCGTCAGCACGCGCTCCGAACTCCGGTCGCCGATGACCTCGGGGATCACTACTCGGTCATCCTCTGCGAACAGGTGCCGCAGCCGTTCAGCCGTGCGCGCCTCACGCCGGAAGTCGAGCTCGCGCCGGGTGTACTTGGCCAGCTCGGCCACCGCCTCTGAGGGCCTGAAGGCAACCGCGCCCGGCTGGTGCCGCTCAAAGCGGCGGGCCAGCGTAGTGAGCAGCGCAAGGTCCCGTTCGACCTGCACCCTGATACCAGGGCGCTGCACCTTCACCGCCACCTGGCGGCCATCGGACAGCCGCGCCCGGTGCACCTGCGCCAGCGACGCTGCGGCAAATGGGTCCCGGTCAAATTCGGCGTACAGCGCACCGAGTGGCGCACCGAGCTCGGCCTCGACGATAGCCACCGCCTCCGCCGCCGGGAAGGGCGCGGCATGGGTGTGCAGGCCACGCAACGCCTCGGCATACTCCAGCGGAACATAATCCGGCCGCAGCGCGAGCATCTGCCCCGCCTTGACAAACGTCGGCCCCAGCCGCTCAAGCGTCAGCCGCAGCCGCTCGGGCAGCGGAATGTCCGCCTCCAGATGGGTCGGGCACTTCGTGCCCGACCGGAACGCGCAGACCAGGCGGCGGGGGGACACCCACGCGCTCAGGCCCAGCGCCTGAACAAGCCAGTCGAAGCCGCTCGCAGACAAGATGGTGGCGATCTCCACAGCCCGCGCCAGCTGCTCGGCGGCCGCACGGGGACCGCCCCCGAACCCATTCCCCGTCCTCACAGCACCTCCTGCCCCAGACCCGGCACCTGCCCTTTTCCCGTCATGGGGCATACGGACCTGCCAGGCAGCCGGCTCTGGTAACCCGTATCCACGCACCAGCTGCGAGCACGCCTGGCCATGCCCGCCCTGCCATCCTGACATGCCAGGCAAGACCTGAAGTCAGGGCGAGGCGCCGCGGTCGGCTGGCGCGAGCCGTAATGCGGTTGCCCAGATCAACGGGGCGGGCGCACGCTGGGATCGTCGGCGAGTCGGGGGAGGTGCGCGGTGGCCGGGCAAGCCAGTGCCGGGAGGCCCGGTGAGTCACCGGCCGCAGCACCCCAGGGCTGGTCGCATCCGACCATCCACGCCGGCTGCACAGTCAGCGCGGGCCGATGAGTTTCCGCGCCGGAACGGGTCGTAGGTTCAGCAGCCGCAAGTTCAGGAGGAAGTGGATGAGCAACACAACGGCAACCGGGATCCGCCAGATCAGCCTGGTCTGCGTGCCGGAACCTGACCAGGACAAGGCGATCGAGTTCTATGAGTCACTCGGCTTTGAAAAGCGCACCGACACCCCGTTCGGCGGCGGCTACCGCTGGGTGGAGGTCTACCCGCCGGAGGGGACGACCGGGATCGCGCTGGCGCCGCCGCGGCCCGGGAGCGAGGTCACGCCGGTCGAGACCGGGATCACCCTGACCACCGCTGACATCGATGCCACCCATGCCGCCCTGCAGGCCCGCGGGGTGGACGTGGACGCTGAGGTGGCGCGGATGGGCGACCCAGTGCCGCCGATGTTCTGGCTACGCGACCCCGCCGGTCACTCGCTGATGGTGGTCGAGCAGCGCTGAGCGCCTCGGCCTCGCAGGCCGCTGCTCCGCCGATCTCGGTGGCCCCACCGAGCCTGGCTCCCGCAACCCACGTATGGACACGTTCGCGGCAAGCCGTCCAGACCTAGCTGTAAACCTCAGGTAAACCAGGTGGTCAGGTGAATCATACCGGCCTGCTCGCAGGCGGTGCGTTTTGCCCGCAGCCCGCGGCGGCTGCCGCCGGATGGCATCCATCCGGCGCTTAAAGTCGGCCATCCGCTGCTTGGCCAGTTCGATGTCGGCATGAGGGACTGCTCCGGTGTCCTTCTCCAGCGCGTGCAAGAGCACCACCAGGTTTTCCGAGCGCTGGTACAGGATGCCGCATCTCATCCCCTTCCGGGTGATGTGGCGTGGCGCACGGGACGCGAGCATGAGGGTGAGTACCGGTATCGCTGGCATGTCAGCCGACCCAGCACGGCACTCCGACAGGACCCCTCTCCGGACACCGTGCGCCAGCCGGTGGCGTTGTCGGATCCGCTGAGCAGCACACGGTGGGTGAGCAGTGTATGTCGTAATGATAGCGCCCGAGTGCGCGCCGGCGGCCAAGGCCGGCGGGCTGGGCGATGTGGTAGCCGGCCTGAGCCGCGAGCTGGAGCTGCGGGGGAACGCGGTCGAGATCATCCTGCCGAAGTACGCCAGCCTGCGCTACTCCGATATCTGGGACCTGCAGCCCAGCTACCACGACTTGTCGGTGCCGTGGTATGGCGGGGCCGTCCGCTGCACGGTGTGGTTCGGCTACGCGAACGGCCGGAAATGCTTCTTCATCGAGCCGCACTCGGCGGCTGATTTCTTCGCCCGGGACCGCTTGTACGGGTACGGCGACGACGCGGAGCGGTTCGCGTTCTTCTCCAAGGCTGCTCTCGAATTCATGGTCCGCGCCGGGAAGCGCCCCGATGTCATTCACTGCCACGACTGGCAGACCGGGCTCGTCCCGGTCCTGCTGTATGAGCAGTACGGCCAGGTCATGCCAGACCAGAGAGTCTGCTACACCATCCACAACTTCCGCCATCAGGGCACCAGCGGCGAGCAGTTGCTCTGGGCCACCGGGCTGGGCCGCCCCGACTATTTCCTCGACGCCGACCGGCTGGGCGATGACTTCCGCTACCGCGGGCTGAACCCGATGAAGGGCGGCATCCTGTATGCGAATTTCGTGACCACGGTCTCCCCCAACCATGCCGACGAGGCGCTCTACGACGACGGCGCCTCTGGGCTCGGCCGCACCCTCAAGGACCATCAGGACAAGTTCCGCGGCGTGCTCAACGGCGTCGACTACGACGTCTGGAACCCCGAGACTGACCCGTTCCTGACGACCCGTTACTCAATGGAAAGCATCGAGCGCAAAGCCGAGGACAAAAGGGCGCTCAGGGACCGGTTCTGGCTGCGCGACAGCGATGGCCCGGTCGTGGCGTTCGTGGGCCGGCTCGACGAGCAGAAGGGCATGCACCTGGTCCACCACGCCCTGTTCTACACCCTGGCCCATCGCGGCCAGTTCGTCCTGATCGGCGACGCCGGATACCACGACGGCATCACCGACCATTTCTGGCATCTCAAGGGGTACCTCAACGACAATCCGGATTGCCACCTGGAGATCGGCTACCGCGAGGACCTGGCCCACCTGGTCTACGCGGGCGCGAACCTGCTGCTGGTGCCCAGCATGTTCGAGCCGTGCGGGCTGGCTCCCCTGATCGGCATGCGGTACGGGACGGTGCCCATGGTGCGGGCCACCGGCGGTATGGCCGACACCGTGTTCGACTACGACCACTCGGGGCGCCCGCCGGCCGAGCGCAACGGGTACGTCTTCCACCACACCGACAACCGGGCCGTCGAATCCGCGCTGAGCCGGGCCCTACGGCTGTGGTCCGGCCGCCCGCGTGCATTCGGCAAGCTCGTCGCCACCTGCATGCGCGCCGACTACTCCTGGGCCCGGCCCGGCCAGGAATACCTGGACATCTACCAGCACATCCGGCACAAATGATTCCCGCCAGGGAACGAGCCCGAACCGGGGTGCGCCCACTCCATGTCCCCGTCCCGACCATGGCACATCCCGACCCTGGCGGGAGATCACTGCTCGTTGGCGAAGATCTTGTCCATCGCCTCAGCGCAGGTCGGAGGGCTGATACCGGGCGATCGCGGGCAGTTGGACGCAATGTGGTTGCTGCCGTTTGCTGCTGCCGTCGAGGACCCGCCGCTCGTCCGTATCGGGCCACAGTGGGGAGTATTCAGGGCCTAGGCCGCCCCATGGTGCGCCACGGGAGCCGGGTCCGGTGGGGGTCTATTCAGGATGCCGATCACGCGTCACGCGTGTACGACCTCAGCGGCGCAGCCGCCAGCTGAGCACTTCGCCAATGTGAAAGGTTGGCCTGCCGAAGAGCCGGGTCAGGACGCGTGCAACGGGTGACTGCTGGCTGGTGACCACGACGATCGCAGCGGTCCGCCAGGATCCGAGGACGGCACGGAGCTCCGCGTCGGACAGGCTTGGTGGATGCCGTCCCTGCCACAGCTCATCCAGGTAACTGGCGACCTCCGTCTGCGGACTGCGGACCGAGAAGAAGAACGCGGCCTCCCCGGTAGGGCCGGGCCCGATGAAGTAGCCGCCGATCATCGAGCCGGGCTGACCTGTATCCGCCTGCCAGCGCAGTACCTCGGGCTCGCCACCGGAGGGGAACGGGAGGGCGAGCACCGGCGCGTCCAGTGGGAGTCGCAGCCTGGCGAAGGTCGCCTGCCAGCCGACCGGGACCTGCGAGAGCGGAGCTGCCTGGTAAGGCAGCGGCACCAGCGGCAAGACTGCGAACAGCGCGACCGCGATGAGGGCTCCGCGTGGCCAGCCCCGCCAGCCCCCGGGCCGCCGCACCGCCCCGCGTGCCCGATCCAGCGAGAACGCAAGGACCGCGGCAGCCGCACCGTCCGCGAGGAGAGAGATGCGCCACGGCAGCACTTGTGTCAGAAGGGGAAGCCCTTCCAGCCAATGCCATGGCAGCAGCCGCCCCGGCCACCTGAAACCGCCGCCGACGGGCAGGTTGCCGCCGCCGAGTGCACACAGTTCCAGCACCACCCAGGTCACCGCCGCGGCCCGGACCCGCAGATCCCGCCAGAACACCGCCACGGCGACCACCAGGACACCGATCAGCGGCCAGCCCAGGTAAGCCAGGTCCTCAGCCCTCGGCCGCACGATCGGCGGGGTGGCAGCCGCGCTGGCGCGGGTGTGGAACAGCAGCGAAGCCGAGGGCGTGACCACCCAGGCAGGGTTGCTGACTATCGAAACCAGCAGCTTATTGTGTTCGGCCAGCGGGCCAGCAAGCTGCACCCACAGCGCATGCCCGCCGGCGAGCAGAAACACCGCCGCCGCCGCGGCCAGCCCGGTCACTGCGCCGCGGACCCGCCCCGGCACCGCCATGGGGCGGCTCACCGCCACCGTCACCGTGAGGATCAGGCCCGCCAGCGCCGTGTACACCAAGAGCTCTTCCCCGATAAACAGCTGCGCGGCGCACAACAGCCCAAGCCAGACGCCGACCCGGACGCTGCGCCCACGACCGGTGATCAGCCGAAGGACAGCATCGATGATCAGCGGCGGCAGAACCGCGAACTGCAGATGGTAGTGCGCGAAGCCCGCGTTCAGCATCGCTGGGGAAAACCCGTAGACCGCCCCGCCCAGCGCGGCCGCGCTGACACTCGCCCCCCACCGGCGCAGCACCCAGAACAAGCTGGCCGCCGACCCCGCGAAGCCCAGCGTCAGCACCACGGTCAGGCTGACCTGCGGGCCGGCCAGCAGCGTCACCGGCGCGAGCAGCACCCCCGGCAGCAGGAACGATGTGTTCCACATCAGGTTGATACCCTGCGGCGCGTTCATCGCGGCCGTCACCAGCGCAGGCAGGCGCCCGTGCGCGACAGCCGTGGCCGCATAGCGCAGGAACCAGGCAAACAAGTCCACGTCGCCGCCACCACCAAGCTGGTCACGGCCAGCCGGATCCGCCCACAACCGCGCTGTCACCGCCGCCGCGCCGATGAGGTAGCAGCATGCCACCAGCCACGGCTCCACCGTCCGATGGTGACGCCCTTGGCGCTCCACGGCCCGCGTCGGCTCGGCCACCAGCGGGGCAAAGCCCGCCGTCGCCTTCCTCCCCGGTGCTTCCGCGGCCGTCAGCCGCTCATCGGGATCCGGCTCGCCGGTATCCACGGACGCGCACGGGTCTTGTCCAGCCTCACGCTGTTCCCTGGGCGTCACAGAGCGCCTCACTCAAGCTATGCAACCCCGCATCCTATGCTGGCGGCGTCGAACTGGTGCAGGCACCTGCCTACTGGTGTGATCCGCCGCTCCTGCGCCTCACAGTATCCACGTACTCGGTTGCTGCCAGGCGAGGGTCTGTCAAGTTCGACGGTGTAACTTCTTTCTCTGTTGTTACTTGCGTCCCGCGCTCAGGCGGCCGTCGAAGGTGATGTCGAAAGCGTTCAGGGCGGCGGGCGCGCTGGCGGTATCGGCATAACCGGGAGCCTGGCGGGACGAGGCTGTCTTTCTCTGGACATCGGCGAGAGAGGGCAGCGACATGGTTATCGTGCGCGGGGTGCACGTGGTGGGCCCGCTGGAACCGTATGCGGAAGGACTGGCCTGCGAGCTGGCCCGGCTGGGCTTCACCGAGCTTTCGGCTGGTGGCCAGTTGCGGCTGGCCGCGCACCTGAGCAGGTGGCTGGCCGTGGAGGCCTGGGGACGGCAGCGCTGGCTGACCCGGTGACGGACCGGTTTCTGGCGGCGCGCCGCGCCGCCGGGTATACGGGGTACTTGTCGCCCAAGGCACTGCGCCCGGTGCTGGATTACCTGCGCAGCCTTGGCGTAGTGCCGGAACCGGAACAACCCCTGGCCGGCGAGCGTGGCAGGGGAATTGCTGGAGGCGTACCGGGAGTACCTGCTGGGCGAGCGCGGCGTGCAGGCTGCTGTGGCCCGCGGCTACCTCTACCTGATCCGCCCGTTCGCGGAGCGGTACGCCGCCGGCGGCACGGCGGGTCTGCAAGGGCTGACGCCGGGCGATGTCACGGCATTCCTGACTGCCCAGTCGCGGCGGCTGGCGCCGAAGACCGCTCAGCGGCTGGCGACCGCGTTGCGGTCGCTGCTGCGGTTCTGGCATCTGCAGGGCCTGACCTGCGGGGGCCTGGAGCAGGCGGTGCCGAAGGTAGCGAATCGCCAGCCGGGGCTTCCCCGGCCGCTGGAGCCCGGCCAGGTGCAGGCTTTGCTGGATTCCTGCGACCTGCAGACCGCGTCCGGGCTGCGCGACCTGGCGATGCTCACGCTGATGGCGCGGATGGGGCTGCGGGCCGGGGAGGTCGCCGGCCTGCGCCTGGACGACATCGGCTGGCGGGCCGGGGAGGTCACCGTCCGCGGCAAGGGCAACCGCCACGACCGGCTTCCGCTCACGGCTGACGCGGGCGAGGCGACAGCGGCCTGGCTCCAGCGTGGCCGACCCGCCACGGCGCTAGACCGCAGCGTGTTCACTCGCATCAAGGCCCCGCACCGGGGCCTGACCTCGGGCGGGGTCACCCAGGCGGTCGCGGCAGCGGCCAGGCGGGCCGGGCTGGGCGCAGTTCACGCCCACCGGCTGCGGCACAGCGCGGCCACCGCTCCCTACCAGTTCCGAGGACGGCATCCCCGAGATACTGGCTGAGCTGCGTCTTGGCCATGAGGTTCCGGGCATGACCTGGCCTTATGCCAGTGGGCGATACTGGGATCGAACCAGTGACCTCCTCGGTGTGAACGAGGTCCGGTCGGCTCGGCAACCATGGCCTTCAGGTGAAGGACCAGGTCAGGGGCTCCTCTTCAGCCCGGTTGGGAGAGGTTCAGGGCGGTTCGCGCCAGTTGCGGCCTCCCAAATTCCTCCCAGTTGATCATGGAGGAGAAGCCCATGTCCGATCCCGGTGTCGTCCGGACCGAGCACACTCGGCTGCGCGCTGCGGGTTCGCCCGTCGGGGTGGCCTGCGAACTGCCCGATGGCCGTGAGCGACACGGTGCCTGTGGCCCTGCCGGCCAGTTGACGCGGCGAACGGGAACAGGACGATGACGGCGCTCACCACTCCCCCGCAGGTTACTGGTGCCTACGACGTGACCGCGACCAGCCAGGTCGACCGGGTCATACGCGCCTCTACCGCGGTGGCCGTGCTCGCTGTGGCAGGTGTCGCTGCGTATGTTTCCTACTGGCACGCTTACGCGGTCGTCCAGGCACATGGCGAGAGCGGTGCCACCGCCCGGTTGGAGCCGGCCACTATCGACGGCCTCGTCTACGCCAGTTCGATGGTGATTCTGTACGCGGCGAGGCATGGGAATCGCGTGCCTCGCCTGGCCCGCTGGCTGCTCGGGCTGGGGATCGCGGCTACCTTGACGGCGAACATGGCCCAGGGCTGGTCGCACGGGCCGGTCGGAGCGGCCGTCGCGGCCTGGCCTGCGATCAGCCTCGTAGGTTCATACGAACTTCTAGTCTGGCTGATCCGCTCTGCCGGAGCGCTCCAGCAGACTGCATCGGGCGCGCATTGCCGCCGGTGCATCGCATGCCGTGATGTGATGCCTCCCGCTCCCCGGGTGTCCGTCAACGGCGAGCAGCACGGCCCAAGCGAGCGCGGCTCAGCGGCGGCTCAGGTGGTGCAACCGGTCCAGCACTGGAACGCCGCAGCCGACACTGAGCGCCAGGAGGGAGCCGATGAGGACGTCAATCGCGCTGCAGTGATCGCTTACCAGCTGAGCGTCCAAGCCGGGAATCCGCTCTCTGAACGCAAACTCGCACAAACGTTCGGACGAACTTCCCGCCGCTGGGCGCGCGCGAGGATCACCGAGGCACGTAAAATATCGCCCTTCCAGGACGCGCCAGGGACTCCGTCGTCATGAGTTGACCGAAGTCCCTGAGGGGTCTCTGGCGACCAACCCGGGCCACGAGCCGCCGGTTAACAGGAGGTCTGTACCGGCGGGAGCGATCAGCTGCCGCAGATGACCGTCAGCCCGCTTGATCTGCATAAAGGCTCGTCACGGGCTTACAGGGCCACCTTAGCAGGTGTGCCGCCGTGTGCCAGGGAATGCCGTTTCGTCTGTGGGAACCCTGTGGGGGGACGCCGCCGCGGCCTGGACTTGTGGGATTTCTGTGGGGCGAGCGGACGCCCTGCTCAGCCTTTTGACGATGGTTCGAAATCGTGCCGTTGCCAGCGCAACCTTGGGTCCCTGGGACGAAACCGCAAGCGACTGCGGGGCACGATCTTGCAGGGGACGTCAAGGGTCCCCGGGACAACTCCTGAGTGAGCGAACTGACCATAAGCGTCAGACGTTGGATGGGTGTGACGCTTCGGCAGACCATGCATAGTCGCCGGG
>JASHYW010000218.1 GCA_030042885.1 Streptosporangiaceae bacterium
GGCGGGGACGCCGCCCCGTCCGTCATCGAGCAGCCGGACCTGAATGTCGCGGTAGTGCCCGCCGCCGATTCCGCGGGTTTCTTCGTTGCTCTCCACGAAGGCCTGTTCACGGCGCGTGGCCTGCACGTCACCTTCATCCCGGCTGTCAGTTCCGAGACGGTCATCAACGCTCAGGCGCTTGACGAGCCGGGCGACCGCATCGACATCTCCTGCGGCAACTACGTCAGCTACATCCAGGCGCAGGAAAATTACGACCAGGGCAAGCGGCCTTCCTCGGTCAGCAGCACCATGGTCGCCGCCGACCTGGACATCTTCGCCGAAGGCTCGGTGATGGAACCGGGAGCCCAGGGCCTGTACGTGATGCCCCGCTCGCCCATCCGGGCCCTGGCCGGCCTGGAAGGCGAGATCATCGGCGTCAACGCGCCGGGGAACATCCTGTACCTGCTGGCCGCCTCCGTGCTGGCCGATCACGGGCTGAGTGTGTCCGGAGTGCGTTTCGCGTACTACCCGCTGCCCGAGATGGCCGCGAAGCTCAAGGCCGGCAAGATCGCGGCGGCGGTGCTGCCCGAGCCGTTCGCCAGCCAGGCTCAGCTGTCGATGGGCGTCACGCTGCTTGCGGACCTGGACCAGGGCGCGACCGCCGCGTTCCCGGTCCAGGGCTGTGCTGTCACCAGGCAGTGGGCTGGGCTGCATCCGGTGACGCTGGCGGCGTTCCGCGCCGCGTTCGAACAGGGCCAGGAGATCGCGGACACGAACCGGTCCGCCGTGGAGCAGGCCATGGAGGCGCTGCCATCGCCGTTCGGCTTGACCAAGGTGCAGGCCGCGGTCATGGCCCTCGATTCCTACCCGCTCGGAGCGGTCGACGTGACCCGACTGCAGCGGGTGGCTGACGTCATGCACCAGTTCCTGGGCTTCCCGCCATTCAGCGTTCGCCAGATGACCGGTGGCTGACCGTCCAGGCCAGTGGCGAAGCCGGCCGCAGCCGGTCTAAGCGAAATCGCATGGTGTAGTCATCTGTGTCTTTTGGGTAGTTCCGGCCGCTCGGTACGTGCGGGTGGTGCAGCCTGGTGCACTAACAGCACCCAGCGTGCGGGTCTCCCCAGAGATCCCGTCGCCGTGAACCTGCGTAGCATCCGCTCGCCACTGGCGATGGGAGTTGCGAGGCCAGCACCCGGGTGACAGCTGAGCGCGCTCGCCGCGCCCGACCGAAGGCTTGATCGTGTCCAGCACGCCCGCCCGGTACCATAAGCCGTCACCGGCCCGTCCCGGCGCGGCTTCCCGGCACCGGAAGCCGTCATCGGTGGTGCCTGTGTTGCGGCGCAGGGTCGCCCTGGTCGTGGGCGCTGCCGTTGCGGCCTTGGCTCTGCTGCTCTCCGCCTGGCCAGCCGCGGCCCACTGGGTGGCACGAGCACCCGACATGGCCTGGGTGGACCGGGCTGATGCGCTCGGCTTGCAGCTCGCAGCCTCGCTGGCCGTATACGGCAACCCGCAACCCGCGGTCGTCAGCGTGGGCATCGCCGTCGTGCCGCGCTACTACAACCCTCTCCGTGATGTCAGTGACCTGGTTCCCGAGCGCATCGACCAGGGCGTCGACTTCTCCGGGTCGGGCCCGGTCTACGCTCTTGGCGATGCCGTCATCACCAACGCGACCGCGTATGAGGCCGGCTGGGGCGGAGGGTGGATCACCTACCAGCTGACCGATGGCCCGGATGCAGGGTTGATGGTCTACGTGGCCGAAGACGTCACGCCGGCCGTCCAGGTCGGCGATCACGTGACGCCCTTGACCGTGGTCGGCGAGATGTACGAGGGAAGCGAGGGCATCGAGACCGGATGGGCGCAGCCAAGCGGCCTGACCGCCGAATCGCAGCTTCCCGTGGCCGGGGCGATCGGCGGCTTTGGCCCATTCCCGACCATGGTCGGCCTTAACTTCGAAGAACTGCTCCAGTCGCTGGGAGTGCCAGCCGCGCCGAACCGCTACCAGACCGCTTACGGGCTTCTTCCCGCGAACTACCTACCGAACGGGGGATAACCCCAGGCCAGCGGGCGCAGGCGCCTGCGAAGAGCGACAGCGTGACGTGATGATGTTCCAGAGCCTCGCTAACAGCCGCATGCCAGCTCTGGGTTAGCTGAAGCCGCCCGTGCACCGGGCTGGCTTCAGAGCTTCCCAGGAAGATCTCGGCGCGTTAACTGTCAGTTATCCGGCTTATGGTGCCAGGCATGTATGAACCGCCCGGCCGTTACGACGTCATCATCAGAGTTGCACGCGATGATGGCCAGCTTCCTGACCCGGTTACGTACGCGGTGGCAGCTGACCTGGCGGCATCACGCAGGTCCGCGAGCATCGTCAGCGTGCACACGGCCGACGCGATCATCAGCGTTGTCACCGTCCATGCTCCAGGGTGGTATGCAGCCCGGGCTGTCGCCCGCGCCGTCGTGTCCGACGCGCTGGAGTTCCAGGCCTCATCATCCAGCTAGTCGGGTCGTGATGCCAGCCGTCGCGCGGCGGCTCAGAGAATGTCATCTGCCTGATCCGTCCACAGATCCCTTCCTCAGTGTGACGGTCAGTCATCCAGCCGGATCGCTGGTCGCAATCGGGCCGAGGTCCTTCGCCTGTCCGGCAGGGGACCTAGGCATCTACCGGCGGCCCGCCACATGAGCACGCTGGTACCAACAGCAGTGGGAGGTCCCGCAGAGGGGAGATTCCCTTGGCGGGACCTCCAGCTTCCCCGGAGGGAGCCGTGGTGGCATGCGCAGGTACCTTGTCGTCGCGAACCAGACCCTACGTCGTGCCGAGCTACGCGATGAACTGCGCGCGCGGATTGAGGCGGAGCCGAGTTCGTTCTACCTGCTCGTCCCGGACACCCCGGCGGCGGACTATCCGGACGTGCCTGCCGCCGCGGCTGATGTCCTGCAGCCCGGCATGACGTGGTGGGCGACGGACTACCGTGGCCCAGCCAGCGATGAGGAGGCGAGCGCGCGGGCAAGGCAGCGGCTCGGCCAGATGCTGGCTGACCTGAGTGCGCTGGGCGTCCCCGCCGAGGGCGATCTGGGTAGTGCCCACCCTCTGGAGGCGATGGAGAAGGTGCTCGCCGATCACGAGTTCGACGAGATCATCATGGCCACGCTGCCCCGGCACCTGTCGCGCTGGCTGCGGGCCGACCTGCCGCACAAGGCCGAGCGCAGGTTCGGGCTGCCGGTGACCATTATCACCACCAGGCGCTGGCCCTGAGCTGGCGGTCGGCAGATCCCAGGCGTCACCCGGCAGTGGTCGCAGAGCGCGGCCGGCTGGGCAATGCCAGCCCGGGCGCGCATCCCCCTTATGGGCGATTCTTTCGCGGGAGGTTTCTGCGGGAGCCGCGGATGACTGGTGGTGCGGCTGACTGGCTGCTACATGCTGCCGGGCGATTCCTGCTGGATGCCGTACCGGGCCGCGACCGGGTTCCACACCTGGACGAACTTTTCCTTCGCGGCGTCGGCCTGCTTGTCAGCGTTGTACGCGGCGTTGTAGGCACCTGATTGAGTAGCCGGGGCGCACCCGAGCTTGAGCTGCTGCTGTGCCCAGGCCAGGTAGTCCCTGTCAGCGTCCAGCGAGCTGTGCAGTGCAGCGGTCAGGTCGGTCTTGACGGTCGTGCCGTCGGCCAGAGCGGAGGTGGACAGGGCTGACGCCTGGTTGTATTCGGTGCTGCGCTGGTTCACCGCGTTCTGGATCTGGCTGACCGCGCTGGGCAGGTCCGTGCAGTCACTGGCCTGGCGGACCGCGCCTTGCAGCGCCTTCCGGGTGGCCGCGCTCGAGCTCAGCAGATCGTTCACGGCGGCCGCCTGCCTGGATGCCAGCGTCGACGCTGATGACGATGACGGCGCCGGTGACGATGACGGTGCTGGGGTGGCCGCGACAGTGGGCACGGCCGGCCTGCCCCGCGCTGGTCTGGCCGGCCAGACGACGCCGATGGCCACAGCGGCGGCGATGCCCGCTGCAGCCAGGGCGAGGATGAGCCCGAGTACCCCTGAGCGGTGCCGGGGGTAAGGCCTGCCCGGCCCGCGCGCCGGGTCAGGGCTCACCTGACCGGGTCCGGCCGCAGGCTGGTCTTCCGGGGACCGTGGCCGGCCGGGCCCAGACCGCGCGAGGGCCGCGGTGCGCGCGGATTCGTGCTGCCCGGCAGTCCGCTGCTGGCTGGAGGCCGGCCGGGATCCCGCGGGTGGCCTGGCGTGGCCCTGCGAGCGCGGCCGTGCGGGGTCATCTGGCCCGCCGGGACGGAGCCCGAGCGCCGTGCGCAGTTCTTCAGCGAACTGGCCGCAGGTCCGGTACCGGCCTGCCGGGTTCTTCGCAAGCGCCGTGGCCAGCACCAGGTCGGCTGCCGCGGGCAGGTCAGGGCGCCGCGCCGTAGCCGCGGGGGGCGGCGCGTACAGCTGTGCATACATCACCGTCAAGCCCTGGTCCTGCCCGAACGGCGGCGAGCCGCACAGCAGCTCGAACCCGACGCAGGCCAGCGAGTACAGGTCCGCCCGCCCGTCCAGCGCGCGGCCTTGGATCTGCTCCGGCGCGAGGTAATCGAGCGCCCCGGCGAACTGGCCCGCCGCAATGATCTGACCCGGCGACAAGTCCCTGCCCATCCCGAAGTCCGACAGGTACACATGGCCCAAGCCACCGCCGGCCCGGTCAGGCGTGCTCCCGCCCGCCCCGCCGCCGGCATCGACAAGCACGTTGGCGGGCTTGACGTCGCAATGGATCAGGCCGCGGCCGTGAGCGGCATCCAGAGCCGACGCGACCTGGGCGATGACGCTCCAGGCCCGGGAAAAAGGAAGCGGCCCGAGCCGGCTCAGCAGCGACCGGGCATTGCCGCCCGCGACGTGGCGCATGACCACGTACAAGGTCCCGCCCGCATCGCCGGCCTCGTAAACCGGAACGATGTGAGGGTGGCCTATCACCGCGGCCGCCCGTGACTGGGAAACAAGCCGTGCCCGGAAGGCGGCATCACCGGCCAGCTCCGGCGCGAGGATCTTGACCGCCACCTCACGGTTCAGACGCTCGTCCCGGGCCAGACGGACGACAGCCGCGCCGCTCTCGCCGATACACTCACCCAGCTGGTACCCGGCGACCTTGCCCGGCATGCCCACGCCGGGCAGGACCAGGCCCGTCCCGCTCACCGGCGCGCCACCGGGCAGGACGCGATCAGGGACCGGCCGGCGCCAGCCCAGCCCGCCAGGCTGGCCTCGCACCCGTGACAGCGACAGTGTCCGCCGCGCAGCTCACGAGCCTCCGTTCGGGGTACGGCTGCCAGGCGACAGCAAAACAACCAGCTCAACACCCACCGCCCGCGCAGGTCAGCATCCCGGGCCTCACCGGCCCGGTCCCCGCAGCCCAGATCCCCACGATAGCGGCATTCCACCAGGCCCG